>NZ_RZRY01000039.1:0-21525 GCF_003998035.1 Mesorhizobium sp. M2A.F.Ca.ET.039.01.1.1
GCCGTAGTCGATGAAGAGGCCGGCGCCGCCCTGGCCGGCTATGCGTTCGGCGATCTGCGCCATCAGCGCCGAACGGGCAGGCGCCACTTCGACGATGGCGCCTTGCGGCGCATCGGCGGCGCCAGGGGGCAGCAGCGCCGGGTCGACGGATCCCGCGCCGGCGAAGAAGTGCAGCTCATCGGCGCCGTCGAGGCCGACCACGCGCTCGCGCCAGCCCGCGCCGACATAGACGAACTGCCGGATCGGCACCGCGTCGAACAATTCGTTGCCGACGATGAAGAGCGGCTGCGGCGGCAGCGTGTCGAGGCTCTGGTGCCAGCCAAGCGCAACGTTCTGCCCCGCAAGCGTCTGCTTCTGTATCTCGGCCAGGCGCGTGCTGGTCTCGACCATGGCAAAGGAGGCGCCGGCCACCAGCGCCGGGTCGAGCCGTGACCAGGTGCGCAGCATGTCCTTCATCAGCGTGCCGCGGCCGGGACCGATCTCGGCGAAGGTCGGGGGCAGGGGCCGGCCGGCGCCCTGCCAGGCCTGATAGAGCCAGACGGCGACGAGCTCGCCGAACATCTGGCTGATCTCGGGCGCGGTGATGAAGTCGCCGGCGGCGCCGAAGGGCTCGCGCGTCGTGTAATAACCCTCCTCGGGATCGAACAGGCAGAGCGCCATATATTCACTGACCGGGATCGGCCCCGCCGCGCCGATCAGGCCAATGATGCGCTGCTTCAGTGTGCTCATGCCGCCTGCGGCTGTGGCGTCGGCTTTGCCGTGGCCATGGCCCAGATGCCGGCGAGCACCATCGGCGTGGACAGGATCATGCCCATGGTCAGCCAGTTGGTATAGAGCAAATACCCGAGCTGGTGGTCGGGCTCGCGGAAGAACTCGATGAAGATGCGCGACAGGCCGTAGCCGCAGATGAAGGCGCCGCCGACGAAGCGAGGCGTCTTCAGTTTGAGCCGCGAATGAGTGAGGAAGCGCAGCACCAGGAACAGCACCAGGCCTTCGAGCAGCGCCTCGTAAAGCTGGCTCGGATGGCGAGGGTCGAGGCCGGCGGGACATTGCCCCAGCGCCTGCTGGAGGCGATCGTTGCAGAAGACGACGCCCCAGGGCATGTCGGTTGGCCTGCCCCAAAGCTCGGCATTGATGAAGTTGCAGACGCGCACCAGCCCAAGGCCGACCGGCACGCCGGCTGACACCACGTCGAACAATGTCCAGGTGTAGATGCCACGCTTGAGCGAAAAAAGCGTCATGGCGAGGATGACACCGAGCAGGCCGCCATGGAATGACATGCCGCCCTGCCAGACGGCGAAAATGTCGAGCGGGTGCGCAATGTAGCGCTTCAAGTCGTAGAACAGCACGTAGCCGGTGCGCCCGCCGAGCACGACGCCGATCGCCGCCCAGACGATGAAGTCGTCTAGGTCCTCGGGCTTCATCGGCAGGTGGCCGTCGGGCCAGAGGCGTGCGTTGGTGACCAGCCGCTTGGCATACCACCAGGCAAAGAGGATGCCGACGATGTAGCCGACGCCGTACCAGTGCACAGCCAGCGGCCCGATATTGACGATGACCGGATCGATGTTGGGGAAGGGCAGGGAGGCCAGCGGCAGCAGGAAATATTCGCTCAACAGGGTCTCCAGGGCGCGGTCATGTTCGGGCGCGGACCATGCGGCAGGGTTTTGGCGGGGTCAAGGCAACGGCAGCGCGGCAAATCTGAATTTGGGACGCAGCTAATCGCCGTTACGTGGCGGCTTTGGCTTTTGGCCTTGGGCCAATTCCCTGTATTTGGCTTCCAAGCGGTCAAACACCTCTTCGGCATGCATTGTCCGCTTTGCTTCGACGTCGCTGATGCCCTTGGCGAGCGCTGCGTCTAGTGCGGCAATGCGCTTTTCCGAACCCCCAGTGTTGGGCATCCCACGCTCCCGTTCGAAACATCCTATCAGATAATAACGACAACGACGGACACGGTGAGATCAAATCGTAACCACGTGAGCACGCCGCAATGCGCTTGCATTCCGCGCCGCGCGCCACTACGTCAAAACGACAAAGCGAGGATCTGCCATGGCGACCGGACCGAACCGCATTCTCGACGAATTCGCAAAGATCATGACCGACGCCGCGGGTGCCGCGCAGGGCGTTCGTCGCGAGGTGGAGACGGCGTTCCGGGCGCAGGCCGAGCGCATGCTGAATTCCATGGATGTGGTGCAGCGCGAAGAATTCGAGGCGGTGCGCGAGATGGCGGTCAAGGCGCGGGAAGACAACATCCAACTGGCGACGCGCGTCGAGGCGCTCGAGGCCAAGCTCGCCGAATTGACCGGACAGGCCGCACCTGCGGGTGCCGCGAAGCCCCGCGCAAAAAAATAATCGTTAAACTTTTCCACATAGCGCGATCCGAAAAATCGCTTTGCCGTGAATCGCTTACCGGCATTGCATGAATCTTTGTGACAGCCACCTTTCCACATGCGGATGACGCGGCGCGAAAAATTGGGCTGTTCACGCGACTCCCGATCAATAGACTGAATTTGTTGCATGATTCGAAGCAGGGTCATGCGCCGGGCGGTGGGGTCCGGTTGGGTCTTTGCGTTGGAAAGTCCTGACCGTCCGAGTTCTAGACAAGATTGTTCGTTGTGTGTGCCCCGCGGAGCGTGTGGCGCTCCCCTGAACACAGGAAGCATTCATGGAACTCCTCGAACTCGAATTCTCCCGCGAAATCCACCCGGTGGACGTCATCGAGCAGGTGGCCCACAACAATGACTGGTCCTTCGAGCGCGCCGGCGACGACGAGATTTCGATTTCGGTGGCCGGCAGCTGGACCGACTATCACGTCTCCTTTTCCTGGATGGAGGATTTCGAGGCGCTGCATCTGGCCTGCGCTTTCGACATCAAGGTGCCGGAGACGCGCGCGCTGGAAGTGATGCGACTGTTGTCGCTGATCAACGAGCAGATGCTGTTCGGGCATTTCGACCTGTGGGAGCAGGAAGGCGCGATCATGTTCCGCCAATCGCTGTTGCTTGCCGGCGGGGTCGAGCCGTCGAGCCAACAGGTCGAGGTGCTTCTATCGTCGGCGCTCGAGGCCTGCGAATGCTATTTCCAGGCCTTCCAGTTCGTCGTCTGGTCGGGTACATCGGCCAAGGACGCGCTCTCCAGCGTGCTCTTCGAGACCCACGGAAACGCCTGAACCAAACCGATATCGCCGATGAGTTCCAGCAGCGAGCGCAAGCCCGAGATCAGCTTTGCCGATTTCGACCGTGTCGATATCCGTGCCGGCACGATCGTCGAGGCCGAGCCGTTTCCGGAAGCGCGCAAACCGGCAATCAAGCTGAAGATCGATTTCGGCCCGGCGATCGGTGTGAAGAAGTCGTCAGCGCAGATCACCAAATACTACGCGCCGGAAACGTTGGTCGGCCGGCAGGTCTTCGCGGTGGTCAATTTCCCGCCGCGCCAGATCGGTCCCTTCATGTCGGAGGTCCTGACGCTCGGCTTTCCCGATGAAGAGGGCGCGGTGGTGCTCGGCGCCATCGAGCGTAGGGTGCCGGACGGCGGGCGCCTATTCTAGGACGAGCCTAGGGCGACCCGGAGCCACCCTGTCCTGATCGGCGCGCTTACTTGGCATCCCCAGCGCTTCGTCGACCGCGTCGAGGAACATCTCGGCGCAGGCCGTCCAGCTGTAGCGCATGGCGCGCTGACGCGCTTCGGCGCGATCGACGTTGAGCGCCTTCATCGCCGCCTCGCCCAGGTCGTTCGACACGGCTCCGCCGACACCGTCGCCGACAATGTCGATCGGTCCGGTCACCGGATAGGCGGCCACCGGCGTTCCGCTGGCCAGCGCTTCGATGATGACGTTGCCGAAGGTGTCGGTGCGGCTCGGAAACACGAACACATCGGCCGAGGCGTAGATCTCGGCCAGCTCGTCGTTCGGGCGATGGCCGAGGAAATGCGCGTTGGGATAGCGCGCCTTGAGTTTTGCCAGTTCCGGTCCTTCGCCGACGATCACCTTGCTGCCGGGCAGGTCGAGATCGAGGAAGGCGGTCAGGTTCTTTTCGATCGCGACGCGGCCGACGCACAGGAAGACCGGGCGCGGAAATCCGGTTTCCTTGCGCTTGTCGGGCCGGAAATGGTCGGTGTCGACGCCGCGCGTCCAGGGCCTCAGCTTGTTGAAGCCACGCGCCGCGAGATCGTCCGCCAGCGATTGCGTGGCGACAAGCGTGCCCTGTCCGGAATTGTGGAAGTCACGCAGCCAGTTGTAGGCCCAGCTTTCCGGCACCGGCAGGCGGGCGCTGAGATATTCGGGAAAGCGCGTGTGGTAGCTGGTGGTGAAGGGGCGGCTGGCCTTGCGGCAGTAGCGGCGCGCCATGATGCCGAGCGGACCCTCGGTGACGATGTGGATGTGGTCGGCCTTGGCGGCATCGATCCGGCGCGCCACATGGCCCGGCGTCGTCAGCGCGAGCCGGATGTCGGGATAGGTCGGCATCGGCAAGGTGCGAAAGAGGTTCGGCGTCAGGAAATCGAGCTCGACGTCGAAGGGCTTCAGCGCCTCGGTGAGGCGTTCGAGCGTGTGCACCACGCCATTGACCTGCGGCTGCCAAGCGTCGGTGACCATCAGGATGCGCATGGAGATCCCGCTACGTATGACGGTCCATCGCCGCGATAACTCCCGGACGCGCCGGCGCGGTGCCGCAACGGCAGCCACGCGGCAGCTCGCGCCTCGCTCCAGCGCACCCGGGCAGGGGCGGGATCGAAGCGGGGCGGCAGAGCCGAATCAACAAGGGTCGCGCGCTTCATGCGCGCTCTTCACCATGATTTCATGACGGGCGGATGAAGCCTGTCTTGGCTCTGCTTACGCAGGCACCTTGATGACGGCGCGCAGGCCGCCGAGCGGACTGTCCTCGAGGCTGATGTCGCCGCCGTGGCTGCGGGCGATGTCGCGGGCGATCGACAGGCCAAGTCCGGTGCCGCTGGCGTCCAGGTTGCGCGCCTCGTCCAGTCGCAGGAATGGCTTGAACACCTCTTCACGCTTGTCGGGCGCGATGCCCGGCCCATTGTCGTCGATGGTGACGGTGAGCGAGCCATGGCTGTGGTTGGCGTGGACCTCGACGGCCTTGGCATAGCGGAACGCATTGCCGATGACGTTCGAAAGCAAACGGGCAAAGGCGTTCGGCCGCACATGCACGGCCGGATCGCCGGCCAGCGTCGTCGTGAGCTTGCAGCGACGCAATTGCGCTTCCTCGCCGAGCTTCTGGAAATAGGCGTTGAGGTCGAAGCGTCCGGTGTCCTCCGCGGACTCGCCACGGGCAAAGGCGAGATAGCCTTCCAGCATCGACTGCATGTCGTCGATGTCCTGGTTCAGCGCGGCCTTGGTCTCCGCTTTGCCGCCGGCCAGGGCCAGCTGCAGCTTGAAGCGGGTGAGGATGGTCCTGAGGTCGTGGCTGACGCCGGTCAGCATGGCGGTGCGCTGCTCGATCTGGCGCTCGATACGCTCACGCATCTGGATGAAGGCGAAGCCGGCGCGGCGAACCTCCTCGGCGCCGCGCGGGCGGAAATCGCGCGGCATCGGCCGGCCCTTGCCGAAACTCTCGGCGGCCTCGGCGAGCGTCAGGATCGGCCTGATCTGATTGCGCAGGAAGGGAATGGCGATCATCAGCAGAACCAGCGAGGTGCCGACCATCCAGATCAGGAAGATATGCGTATTCGAGGCATAAGCCTGGCTGCGCCGCACGAAGACGCGCAGCACTTTGCCTTCGAGCTGGACGCGGACCTCGACGACGTTCGAGTTGCCGACCGTGTCGATCCAGAACGGACGGTTGATCTGTCTCGTGATCTCCGACGACAGCGCCTCGTCGAGGATCGAGAAGAACGGCTTCGGGCCGGGCGGCGGCAACGGATCTGGCGGCAGCAGATCCACTTTCAACTGCATGCGGTCCTGGGCGATGCGGATGATGTTGGCGTAGTCAGCGTCGTGCGGATAGGTCTCCATCATGTCGATGACGGCAGCAATGTCCGAGATCGTCGCCTGCGACAGGCGCTGGGTGACCGTCTGCCAGTGGCGTTCCATGAAGACGAAGGCGATCACCGACTGCAGCAGGATCATCGGCGCGATGACGATGATCAGCGAGCGGGCGTAGAGCCGCTTCGGCATGTAGAGCGCGATCAAGCGCCAGAACCGGTTCCAGGCGCGCGGCATCGCCCTCAGCGTCCGCAGCGCGAGGTCGCCGGGGCCGCTCCCTTTCGGCTGTTCCAGTTGCGTGGTCGCCATTCGCCTTCCGCTCGTCGATGGCCTGTTCAGCAAAGGGCCTTCGACGGTAGTCTATTCGACGCTGAGCCGATACCCAATACCGCGCACCGTCTGCAGCCACACCGGATTGGACGGATCGCGCTCGATCTTGCGGCGCAGCCGGTTGATCTGCACGTCGATGGTGCGCTCGCCGACATCCGATTCATCGCCCACCAGCTCATGGCGCGGTATGGTCTCGCCCGCCCGCGCGGCGAAGATCGCGAGGATCTCCTGCTCGCGGTCGGTCAGCTTAAGCGCCTCGCCGCCGCGCTTCAATTCGCGCTTGGCGATCTGGAACGTGTAGGGCCCGAACACCAGCTGTTCCACCTTCGGCGTTGCGGCCGGGCCGCCACGGCGCAGGATGTTATTGATGCGCAGGATCAGCTCGCGCGGATCGAACGGTTTCGGCAGGTAATCATCGGCGCCGGCTTCCAGCCCGCTGATGCGGCTGTCGGTCTCGGACAGCGCCGTCAGCATCAGGATCGGTACGTTCTTCTCGGCCCGCAGCGCCTTGGTGAGATCGACGCCGGTTTCGCCCGGCATCATGACATCGAGCACCAGAAGGTCGAAGTCGAGGCCGGCGAGCTTGCGCCTGGCTTCGCCGGAATTGCCGGCGACAGTGACGCGAAAGCCATTCTCGGACAGATACTGCTTAAGCAGGTTGCGGATACGCGTGTCGTCGTCAACGACCAGAAGATGCGGCGCGTCATCGTCGGGCGCGGCCGGATGATCGACCTTCTCAATGGTCTCCATGGTTCTTCCCCGATGTTTGCGCAGGCACAATGTCGATCTGCGCTCTTAGTTCCGGATTGACCATCGCTTCCAGGAATCGCTCGATCGTGGCGCGTTCGGTGGCTCCGGAATCCTCCAATGCCGCACGGATGCGGCGCGACTGTGGCCGCGCCAGCGCCAAGGCCAGCGCGCGGCCCTTGGCGGTCGGGTAGAGCTCGCGCTGCCGGCGGTCGCGCGGGCCCTGCACCTGGACGATATGATCGGTGTCGATCAGCTGCTTCAAAACCCGCGCAAGGCTCTGCTTGGTGATCTTCAGCACATCGAGCAGCTCGGCGACGGTGAGGCCCGGCCTGCGGTTGACGAAGTGCAGCACACGGTGATGGGCGCGGCCGAAGCCATAGTCCGCGAGGATCTGGTCCGGGTCGGAGGTGAAATCGCGATAGGCGAAAAAGAACAGTTCGATGATGGCGAAGTCGATGCCGTCCTCATCGGCGATCGCCGTCCTGATCGGTTTTCCGGCTGCGGGGCTCGTCATCATTTCTCCATGCGAGGCGGGAATTATGTCAGTACTATTGACGTAATTCCCCGGCAATGATAATTTTTGACAAGCTTTTCGGCGGATTGCGAACGAAAAGGCAAGCGGAAGCCGTTTTTCCGGAACTTCCTGAGTTTGCCACGAATTGAATATCCGCCTACGCTTCCAAGCACTGGCCAGCGTTTCGGATCCTGTTCGGATCCTGTGATGGGGCCGGCACGAAGGCTATAAAAAACATAACGATTTGCGGGCACCCGCCCGCGGGAGGTTTCCATGGCATCCGTTCCCTTCGATCAACTGGACGGCTTCATCTGGATGAACGGCGAGTTCGTCAAATGGGCCGACGCCAAGATCCATGTGCTGACCCATGGCCTGCACTATGCCAGCGCCATCTTCGAGGGCGAGCGCGCCTACGGCGGCCAGATCTTCAAGCTGACCGAGCACAATGAGCGTCTGCATGAATCGGCACGCCTCTTGGGCTTCAAGATTCCCTATCCGGTCGCCGAGATCGACGAGGCCTGCCGGACGCTTTTGAAGAAGCAGGGTTTTCAGGACGCCTATGTGCGCCCGATCGCCTGGCGCGGCAGCGAGCAGATGGGCGTCTCGGCGCAGAACAACCGCATCAATTGCGCCATCGCCATCTGGCAATGGCCGAGCTATTTCGATCCCGCGCAGAAGCTCAAGGGCATCCGCCTCGATGTCGCCGAATGGCGACGGCCCGACCCGCGCACCGCGCCGTCCAAGTCCAAGGCCGCCGGCCTCTACATGATCTGCACGCTGTCCAAACATGCTGCCGAGGCCAAGGGCTATGCCGACGCCATGATGCTCGACTGGCGCGGCCAGGTGGCGGAAGCCACCGGCGCCAATATCTTCTTCGTCAAGGACGGCAAGATCCATACGCCGACGCCGGACTGCTTCCTCGACGGCATCACCCGCCGCACGGTGATCGGCCTGGCCAAGGACCGTGGTTTCGAAGTGATCGAGCGCGCCATCATGCCGGAAGAACTCGAAGGTTTCGAGCAATGCTTCCTGACCGGTACCGCGGCCGAGGTAACACCGGTTTCGGAGATCGGTCCATACCGATTCGAGGTTGGCGAGATCGCCAAGACCTTGATGAACGACTATTCTGCTGCGGTGCAACCAAAGCACGCGATCGCCGCAGAATAGCGAAAGTCACAGTTTTTTTGTGCAATAGGGGCGGTTTTCGGGCCGCCCTTTTTATTTAAGCTTTCATGCATTTGACTTTCGGACGGTTCGGCGTCTCATGATGGTGTCGGCCCTTGGAGGCAGGCGGCTATGGAGGGACTAGTTACATGGATACGAACACGCTCGTTGCGATCGTTATACAGGTGATTACGGGTATCATCGGTGGCCAAGCGGTCGGCGCGGCGCTCAAGCAGGCGGCGTTGGGTCAGCTTCCCAAAATCCTCGGCGGTGCCATCGGCGGCGTCGGCGGCGCGGCCATTCTCGGCAGCCTTCTCGGCGGCGGCACGGTCGATCCGGCGGCGGCCGCGGCAGCGGCAGGCGGACTTGGCAGCGCGCTCAACGTGCAGAACATCGTCGGCGGCGCCGGCGGCGGCGCGATCCTGACCGCCATCATCGGCGCGGTCATGGGTGCGATGAAGAAGTAAGGCCTGCCGCTTCAGGCTTCCAAATGGGCGGCTTCGGCCGCCCATTTTCGTTGCCGGGATATTTATGCCGGCCGGCAGTGGACGGCGTTTGCCGGCCTGTCTACATCAGGGCGACAACCGGAGCGGTTCGGACTTTTCCTGGAATTGCTCGAGAAAGGAAAGCCATGGGTCAGCTCAATGCCGGCATCGTGCCGGTCACGCCGTTCCAGCAGAACTGCACCATCCTGTTCGACATGGACGACAAGAACGGCGTCGTCGTCGATCCCGGCGGCGATATTGACCAGGTGCTCAAGGTGCTGAAGGACAATGCCATCAAGGCCGGCGCGATCTGGATCACGCATGGCCATATCGACCATGCCGGCGGCGCGATGGAGTTGAAGGATGCGCTGGGCATCGACATTATCGGCCCGCACGAAGCCGACAAGCCGCTGCTTGCCAATCTCGAGAACCAGGCCAAGCGCTTCGGCCTGACCGATCCGGTGCGTAACTGCGTGCCGGACCGCTTCCTCACCGAAGGCGAGACGGTGTCCTTCGGCGATCACGTGTTCGAAGTGCTGCATTGCCCGGGGCACGCGCCGGGCCATGTCGTCTACTACAACCGCGCGGCCAAGTTCGCGCATGTCGGTGACGTGCTGTTCCGCGGCTCGATCGGCCGCACCGATCTGCCTGGCGGCGACCAGGCCGCGCTGATCGCCTCGATCAAGGACAAGCTTCTGCCGCTTGGCGACGATATCGGCTTCATCTGCGGCCATGGACCGGGCAGCCGTTTCGGCGACGAACGGCGGACCAATCCCTTTCTCACCTGACCCGCATGCAAAGAAAAAGCGCCGCTGGAGGCGGCGCTTTTCTGGGCAGGGAACCCAGGCGGTGCTCAAAAGCTCCGCCTAGTTGGCGACGCAGAAATGCTGCTCGCCATCATTGCCGGTGAACGTGCCGGTACGCGAGTTGAAGGTGCGGTAGCGGTCCGAGCAATACTCATACCAGCCGCGGGTCCACGGCTCGGCATAGCGGTCGGCATAGACGACACGCGGCTGCTGCACGTAGTAGCGGCGCACCGGCCGATCGACATAGTAGTCGTCACCATAGGCCGGTTCGTAATAGCGTGGTCCGGGGTTGCTGAGCACGCTGCCGATCAGGGCGCCGGCCGCGAGGCCGACAACGCCAGCGGCAAGAGCGTCGCCGTTATGATGGCGATGATGGTGCCAGCGCCAGTCGTCAGCATTGGCCGCCGAGAAGGTGGCCAGGGTGGTCGCGGCAATGCCAACGCTCAGGATGGCGGTCTTGAGAAAACGGTTCATCTTCGGTCTCCTTCGCGCCGGCCCGCGCATTTTTTTGGGGATACGGACCGGCTTTAGAAAAGGTTAATAGAAGACCGTGGCTGAACGGAGGCTGAACGGAAATCGGCGTAAACGATTTTTCGTGGCCTAGCGGTTTTTCGAGGCTTGGGCACAGCCCGATACCGGGCGGGAGCGCCCCGCCTGACATAGCCTCCGTCGGATCCGTCGTGAGCCGGCTCAGCCGATCGACAGATTGACGGCCTTCGGACCCTTACCGCGCTTGTCCGGCTCGGTGTCGAATGTCACTTTCTGCCCATCCTCAAGACCGGGAAGGCCCGACGCCTGCACGGCCGAGATGTGGACGAAGACATCCTTTGCGCCATCGTCGGGCGTGATGAAGCCGAAGCCCTTGGCATGGTTGAAGAATTTGACGGTGCCGGTCTGCGGCATGGGAAACTCCTTTGATCCCATCAAGTCAAGTCTCGGGCCGGCAAATTGCCCGAGAGGAAATTTGTCCTTTATTTTAGCGTCATCGGCAAGAGAAAGTTTTCGCCTGCCGATCCAAGCATTTGCGCGCGAAAAAGGCGCGACGGTTCCGTCGCGCCTTCGCAATTTCGAGCCTGTCCAAAAGCCCGTTCAGGATCCTGCCGCATCATTGCATCCGCAAAGGACAGGCGATTGCGCCGATCAGGCGGCGCGCAGGTTGACCGCCTTCGGGCCTTTGCCCATGCGGTCCGGCTCGACGTCGAAGGTGACCTTCTGGCCGTCGACCAGCGTGCGCAGGCCGGATGCCTCGATCGCGGAAATATGGACGAACACGTCCTTGGCGCCGCCATCCGGCGTGATGAAGCCGAAGCCTTTGGTGGCGTTGAAGAACTTTACGGTACCGGTCTGGGCCATTGGGGAAACTCCTTCACCCGTGTCAGTCTTGTGGTTTGCCCGCTGCCTCGCGCCTTGGGCAAATCCCTGTGGTTGCTTCGGCGGTCATGCATTCGCGCATGGTCAAACCCCCCGCCGAAAAACGGGGTTGTCAGAGATTCACACTTATCGGGGAAAGGTCGTCCAAAACGTTCCGCTCTCCGGGTCGCAAATGCCCGAACGGGGAAATTTATTACACGGAAACGTGATGGTTGCAAGACGACGGTCGCGGGCGGCCCGCGGCGCGTCCAACGCTGGGCTTCGAGTAGACCCCGTGCCGGCACGGGTCATCGGCCAGAGAGGGGCCAAGCATGGGCCAGAGCGGGGCTGTCGGCCAAGGGCCTGGGGGCGCCACAAACGGTGGTTGCGTTTGCCGCGGGGAATGCGAGGATGTCGCGAGTTGGCATCACCGGGTCGGGATGAAGGAGGGACAGATGCGGTTTCTTGCGATCTCGCGTCAGGCCGCTGTCATTTTCATCCTGTCCGCGCTGCTGGCGGCCTGTACGGTGGTCGTCGACGATGGGCCCCGGCCGCGCCCGCCCAGGCCGCATCCGCAGCTCTGCACCATGCAATACCAACCGGTCTGCGCCCGGCGCGGCGGCGACCGCCAGACCTTCGCCAATGCCTGCCTGGCCGAACGGGAAGGGTATCGCATCCTGCGCGACGGTCCTTGCCGCGACGGCGGTGGTGGCGGCGAGCCGACATTCTGCACACGCGAATACGCCCCGGTCTGCGCCAGGCGCCATGGGCAAGTGCGCACTTTCCCGAACGCATGCGAGGCCCGCGCGGCGGATTACCGCGTCGTCGGCGACGGGCCGTGCTGAAAAGCAACGCGGTGTCCGGCTCAACAGGCGGGTATGGACACCGCAATGCGCGTGGTGTTGCTTAGCCTTGAATCTCTTGCCCGCATGGCTTAGGTCCGGCGGACCAACAAACACGGCAGGTTTCCCATTAACAGAGATCAAAGAAGAGCGGCGAATGCGGGCGGCAAGCCGGGAACGGCCAGCCCGCTCGATCCCTATGTGCAGCGGGCGCTGCAGCTGCACCAGGCCGGGCGCCGTCAGGAAGCCGAGGCGCTCTATCGGCAGGTTCTGGGGCAGCAGCCGAACCATGCCGCCGCCTTGCAATTCCTCGGACTGCTGCTGCACCAGACCGGCCGCAGCGAGGAGGGGCTCGAGCTCATCGAGCAGTCGGTGACGCTGCAGCCCAGGAATGCCGACTTCCTCAACAATATGGGCACCGTCATGCGCGACCTCGGCCGGGTCGCCGCCGCGGTCGATTTCTTTCGCGGCGCGGTGGATATCAAGCCGGACCAACTGGCCGCGCGCGACAATCTCGGCTCGTCGCTGAAGCAGCTCGGCCAGTTCGACGCCGCCGAGGAGATCTTTCGCGGCACGATCGGCCGCAACCCGTTCCATGTCCGCGCCCGCATCGGGCTTGCGGAAACGCTGCAGGAGGCCGGGCGGCTGGATGAGGCGATCAAGCTGTTCCGCGAGTCCTTGTCGATCCGGCCGAAGGACGCCGAGCTGCTCTACGGCCTGGGCGTGGCCATGATGGAGAAGGGCAAGCTCGACGAAGCCGCCGATCTTGCCCGACAGGCGGTGGCCGTTGTTCCGGGCATGGCCAAGGCCTGGCTGCTTTTGACCCAGGTCAAGCGTCAGACCGAACGCGACAAGGAGCTTGCCGGCATGGAGGCCGAGCATGCCAAGGCGCCACAGGGCAGCCTGGCGCGCATGCAGCTTTCCTTCGGTCTCGGCAAGGTCAATGACGACCTCAAGGACTATGGCCGCGCTTTCGACTATTTCGCCGAGGGCAATGCCATCCGCCGCCAGGGCATCGACTACGATCCGGTCCGCACGCGCGGCGAATTCGAGGCGATGAAAGCGGCCTTCGACAAGACCTTCTTCGAGAAGCACCGGACAAGCGATATTTCAGCCGACACGCCGATCTTCGTTGTCGGCATGCCGCGTTCCGGCACCACGCTGGTCGAGCAGATCATCGCCAGCCATCCGCAGGTCTATGGCGCCGGCGAGTTGAACATCTTGAAGACGGCCGTCGGAAAGCAGTTTCCGATGAGCATGCCGGGTGGATTCCCCGCCGGGATCGCCGACACGCCCGACAAGGCCTTCGCCGAGGCGGGTCAGGCCTATCTCGACATGCTGCATAGCCGCTATCCGGGCTACCGCCATGTCACCGACAAGATGCCGGGGAACTTCATGCTGGTCGGCTTCCTGCACATGATGCTGCCGAAGGCCAAGATCGTCCATTGCGCGCGCGACGCGGCGGCGACGTGCCTGTCGATCTTCAAGGTGCATTTCCGCGGCGACAGCCATCGTTACGGCTACGACCTAGGCGAGCTCGCGGATTTCCATAACCTCTACACCGACATCATGGCGCATTGGCACAAGGTGCTGCCAGGCGTCGTGCACGATGTGCGCTATGAGGATTTCGTCGCCGACCAGGAAGGGCAGACGCGGGCGCTGATGGCGCATCTCGGCCTGCCCTGGGACGACAAGGTTCTGTCCTTCCACGAGACGGACCGGCCGGTGCGCACCGCTTCCGCCGCGCAGGTGCGCCAGCCGATGTATCAGGGCTCGGTCGATCTGTGGAAGCGGTATGGGGATCGACTGAAGCCGCTGCTGGACAAGCTGCAGAACGGATAGAGCAAGCATTGAACCGGCAGGCCGCTTGCTCTGAGTCATCGCAGGGGTCCGCGATTAGCCGCTACCTCGCGACCTCGTCATTCCAGGGCGGAGCAAGGAGCGAAGCGACGCGCGCAGACCCTGGAATCCATGCCGTTACCTCGATCGAAACGTGCAACGGTGCAGAATTCTGGACCTCCGCGGCGCTTCCAAGTCACGGCATGGATCCTCGGGTCTGCGCAGGAGCTCCGCTCCTGCTCCGCCCGTGGATGACGACCGATAGGCTGTGATCAAAGCTCGATGAACGGCTGGAAGCCGCCGAAGATCATGCGCTTGCCATCGAAGGGCATGGCGGACCAGTCCATCTTGAGACGTTCATCGGCCATCACCTTGGCCATGACCGCGTCGCGGCTCCGTCTGGATTCGTAGACGACCCAGGCGAAGATGACGATCTCGTCGTCCTTCGCCTGTACGGCACGCGGAAACGAGGTCAGCTCGCCATAGGGCACGTCGTCACCGATGCATTCGACATAGGAGAGCGCGCCGTGCTCCATCCAAATCGGGCCCGCGGTGTTGGCCAGCTTCTTGTAGTCGTCGAGATTTGCCTTCGGCACGGCAATCACGAAACCGTCGACATAGGACATGGTGAAACTCCTTGGTTGGGCCCGGCTTTCCCTCCTCCCTTTGCGGGAGAAGGTGGATCGGCGCGCAACGCCGACTTGGATGAAGGGTGCTTCAGCCTGGCGCCAAGCTACCCCTCACCCGGATTGCCAGCCGATTTGCGAAGGGCAAATCGGGGCAATCCGACCTCTCCCACAGACAGGAGGAGAGGTGGACGGCTCACTTCACCGGCGCGTTCATCGCCCAGGCGATGCCGAAGGGGTCTTTCACCTGGCCCCAGCGGTCGCCCCAGAACATCACCTGCAGCGGGGTGACGACCTCGCAGCCGGCATCGACCGCCCGCTTCCACCAGGCGTCGATGTCGTCGCTGCCGAGATGGAGCTGCAGCGTATAGCCCTGCGCCGCCTGGTGCGGATGGCCGTGTTCCGGATAGGCGTCGCCCAGCATCAGCGTCGAGCCGTTGACGTAGAGATGGATATGCATGGTGCGGCCCTTGTCGTCCGGCGGATAGGCGAACACTTCCTCCGCGCCAAAAGCCTTCTTGTAGAATTCGGCGGCCTTGATGGCGCCGTCGACCTGCAGGTAGGGGGTCAGTCCGCCAAGGACCTTGGCGCGGGGCGGGGTCTGGTCGTTCATATTCGTGTTCCTCTTCACGGGTTTGACGTGGCTTGCGGCCCAAGGACGGACGAAGCGGCGGCGATCCTACATGCCTCCAGAAATTCTTCTTAAGCGCCTTGCCTTGAAGGCGCGCGGCCGCGGGACAATCGCATTGAAAGCATCATTTTATATGACCTTCGCCGAGAAGGTGCTGGCGCGGCGGCTTTCGCGCGTTTCGAAAATCTCCGGAAAGCCGATGTCCTTGCGCAGCTCTGCGGGCAGCGACAGCAGGATGCGCTCGCTGCGGTGACGGGCACGCGCCTCGGCATACCGGTTGGCGAGGCGGCCGATGGACGACAGTACCGACATGACAATTCTCCCTGGTTGATGCCGGCATCATCGTGTCGGCATCCCAAGGACGAGGCGGCAACAGGCGATCCGACAGATCGCTCCAAATCTTTTTCAGAACACCGATGCCGCCAGCGCGGTGTCGTAATACTCCACCATCTCGATGATCTCGCCGTCGCGGACCGTCCAGAAATTGGCGGTGCGCATGATGAGCTCCTCGCCGGTGGTACGGCGCGTCATATGGATCTCGACCTGCGCGGCAACCTTGTCGCCGCCGTCGATAATCTCGACCGGGACGAAGTGGCGGTATTCGAAGTCATCGTCGAGCGCCAGGAGCCTGGAGAGGAATTCCTGTTTGCCGTGCGCGGTGCCGGCATGACGCGATTGCCGGGGATCGGCAATCCAGCGGAACACGACATCCTCCGCGCACCGCGCCAGGGCACCCTCGATGTCGCGGTCCGCATAGGCTTTGTAGAGATTGCTGACGATTTCCACTGCACGCATGGCCCGTCCCCTCCATGGTTGAGCAATTCAGCATGCGCTTTTTTTAGCAGATGGAAAAGTATTGCCGGGCCGGCGGCGACGGCCCGGCGGGTGTATCGTCTCTCAGTTCGGCGTTTCGGCGACGGAGCGGAAGAACGCTTCCGGGTCGTCGACCTCGGTCAGCCGCCGCTTCTCGATCAGCCAGAAGCGGTTGCCGACGGCGCGGATGAAGGAGCGGTCGTGCGAGGCAAGCAGACAGCTTGCCTGATGCTTCAGCAACTCGTCCTCCAATGCTTCCTGGCCATCGATGTCGAGATGGTTGGTCGGCTCGTCGAGCAGATAGAAATTGGGGTTGGTCAGCCGCAATACCAGCATCATCAGTCTCGACCGCTGCCCGCCCGACAAGGCGCCGATCTTTTTGTCCTGCATCTCGATGACGACGCCGGCGCCGGCAAGGAGCGAACGCGCCCGCTGCTCGCCGATCTCGAACCGGCGCGAGACCATTGCCAGCGGCGTGTCTTCGCCATTGATGCCCGACAGCGCCTGGTCGCTGTAGCCGAGCACGGTCGACGGCGTCACCTTGATGTTCGCAATCGAGCCGGGTTCGGCAATGGCGTTGCGGATCATGGCGATGAAGCGCGTCTTGCCGACGCCGTTGCGGCCGAGCAGCACGATGCGATCGTCCTGGCAGATATGGCGCTTCCCGGTCCTGAATAGCAGTGTGCCATCAGGCGTTTCGACCGCCGCGTCCTCCAGCGTGATCAGCACCTTGGCGTGGGTGCCGCGGTTCGCCAGCCTGATCGCGCCGGCCGAGCGCTCGCGATGCGCTTGTACGGCGGCATCCTCCAGCTTCTCTGCCCGCTCCTTCAACTGCTTGGTCTTCACCGTCAAAAGGTCGCTGCCTGAATTGATGCCGATGTTGTTCAGCTTGGCGGCTTGGCTTGCGCAGCTGCTGGGCGATCTTCATGTCGCGCTCGAACTTGCGCGCCATCGAGGCGTCGAGCTCGTCGAGCGCATGCCTGGCGCGTGAATAGGGCAGAGCGAACACCGGCGACTCTTCGGGACGCAGGAACAGCGTGCGGTTGGTGACAGCGTCGAGGAAAGCGCGGTCATGGCTGGCGACGATCACAGGCACGTCGGGCGGCAGCGCATTCAGCCAGTCCTCCAGCTGGCCGATCCTGGCGAGGTCGAGATGATTGGTCGGCTCGTCGAGCAGAAGCACGTCGGGATCGGTGACCCAGACACGCGCGATCAGCGCCAGCCGCTGCCAGCCGCCGCTCAGCGCGCGCATCGGCCGGCCGCGCATGTCTTCCGGCACGTCGAGCGAGTCGAGAACCACGTCGACGCGCCACAACTCGCTGTCGCGCTGCTCGACCGGCAAGGCGTCGGCGACGACGTCATGGAAGCTGCGGTTGAGCAATGCGCCGGGAACGGATTGCTCGACATGGCCGACGCGCAGGCCGCGTGACCGGGTGATGTCGCCGGAGGTGGGTTCGAATTCACCGGCCAGGCATTTGAGCAAGGTGGACTTCCCACGGCCATTGGCTGCGACGATGCCCAGCCGGTCGCCGGCGCCGATGGTGAGGTCGAGGTTGGAGAAGAGCGGCGCACTCATGGTGACGCCGACAGATTTGAGGCTGATCAGGGCCATTCGATTTCTCTGGTCTTGCCGGAAAGTCCGGCTGATGCACTTTGACGGTGCGCCGGCTGATCAACGGATCAGCTTAGCGGCACCACGAAGGGCAGACCAAAAATCGAAACGGGAAAAACCCGGACCGTCCGGTCAGCCCTGCAAGCAAGCTCGCAGGGCGCAAATCGGGCCACGCTGACGATGGTGATCGATAGACACGCAGCCCTCCTTTCCAGAGTTCGAGTTGGGGTTGGGTACACCGGGGAGGGGGCGAATGGCAAGGGGCGGCGAAGTTCACAGCTGCAACGGAGTCGCCGCGTTCCTTCGCGCCCCCCTCTGGCCTGCCGGCCATCTCCCCCACAAGGGGGGAGATTAGCTGTCATAGGCGCCTCGCCAATCGCCAGCGTTGCAAGATGGAAGCCGGCGCTTCAGCCGCCAATCTCCCCCCTCGTGGGGGAGATGTCCGGCAGGACAGAGAGGGGCGCTGTCCCGCCAGCATCTCAACGTGTCTTGAACCGACCTTCGGAAATCAATGCCCTGGCCGTCCCGTCTTGCCCGGGCGACGCTTCTGGCGGCGCTCGTCGGCCGGGTCCTCGTAGGAGCCGATGCCCGAACGCTGGCGGACGATGGGTTTGCTGGGATCGTCGCGTTCCTTCGCGCCCCCTTCTGTCCTGCCGGACATCTCCCCCACAAGGGGGGAGATCGGCTTTGGCTTCGCCGGCACTTTTCCCTCGACGGGCTTTTCCGTCCGCCGCACCGTCATCTCGTCGAGTGAGTTCTTGCGGAACAACGGCTTGGTGCGGTCGCCGGGAATGCCGAAGTCGGAGCCGTGCGCTTCCTGCGCCGTCTGCTTCTTGAACAGCGAGCGCGATACGGCACCGGCCGGCGTCGTCATATCCGTGCCGGGGCCCATGTCGTCGAGCCAGGGCTTGGCGAAGAGCGGCTTCTTCAACGGCACGGCGCCGTCGGCGCCCATCTCGTCGAGATGCGGCTTGCGGAACATATTGGGTCGGGCAGCCTTTGCCGCCTCTTCGGCGGCGCGGGCTTCGTCGAGCCTGCGGAAACGCTCCTGCTCCTCGGCCGTGCGATGCCTGGCGACGCCCTTGTTGTGCTTGCCCTTCTCGCGGCCCGAGGCAGGACTTTGGCTTTCCACCTCGCGCGCCAGCGGATCGTCGGAGATGGCGAGCTCCATCTCGCGCAGTCGCTTGATCTCGTCGCGGACGCGCGCCGCCTTCTCGAAATCGAGATTGGCGGCGGCATCGCGCATCTGCTTGTCCAGCGCCTCGAGATGGGTCTTCAAATTGTTGCCGATCATCGCGCCGGCGTCGTCGGTGAACTGCGAGATGTCTGCGCGGACGTGGTCCTTCTCGTAGACCGAGTCGAGGATGTCGGCGATGCGCGACTTGACGGATTCCGGCGTGATGCCGTTGGCGGCGTTCCACTCCATCTGCTTCTCGCGGCGGCGGTTGGTCTCCGCCATCGCCCGCTCCATCGAGCCGGTGATCTGGTCGGCATAGAGGATGACTTTGCCGTCGACGTTACGGGCAGCGCGGCCGATGGTCTGGATCAGCGAGGTTTCCGAACGCAGGAAACCTTCCTTGTCGGCATCGAGGATGGCGACGAAGCCGCACTCCGGAATGTCGAGGCCTTCGCGCAGGAGGTTGATGCCGACCAGCACGTCAAAGGCGCCGAGGCGGAGATCGCGCAGGATCTCGATGCGTTCCAGCGTGTCGATGTCGGAATGCATGTAGCGGACGCGAATGCCGTTCTCATGCAGATATTCGGTGAGGTCCTCGGCCATGCGCTTGGTCAGCACGGTCACCAGCGTGCGGTAGCCGAGCCTTGTCGTCTCGCGGATCTCGCCGACGACATCGTCGACCTGGCTCTTGGCCGGGCGCACCTCGACCGGCGGATCGATCAGCCCGGTCGGGCGGATGACCTGCTCGGCGAAGACGCCGCCGGACTGCTCGAGCTCCCAACCGCCGGGCGTCGCCGAAACCGCCACCGACAGCGGACGCATGGCGTCCCATTCCTCGAAACGCAGCGGCCGGTTGTCCATGCAGGAGGGCAGGCGGAAGCCGTACTCCGCCAGCGTCGCCTTGCGGCGGAAGTCGCCGCGATACATGCCGCCGATCTGCGGCACGGTGACATGGCTCTCATCGATGAAGATCAACGCATTGTCGGGCACATATTCGAACAAAGTCGGCGGCGGCTCGCCCGGGGCGCGGCCGGTGAGGTAGCGCGAATAGTTCTCGATACCAGCGCAGGAGCCGGTCGCCTCCAGCATCTCCAGGTCGAAGCGCGTGCGCTGTTCCAGCCGCTGCGCCTCCAAGAGACGCCCAGCCTTTTCAAGCTCTTGCAGGCGGTACTTGAGCTCTTCCTTGATCGACTTGATGGCTTGATTCAAGGTCGGGCGCGGCGTCACATAGTGCGAGTTGGCGTAGATCTTGACGCTCTTCAGCTCGCCGGTCTTCTGCCCGGTCAGCGGATCGAATTCCGTGATGGACTCGATCTCATCGCCGAACATCGAGATGCGCCAGGCGCGGTCTTCCAGGTGGGCGGGAAAGATCTCGATCGTGTCGCCGCGCACGCGGAACGAGCCGCGCACGAAGTTGATGTCTTGGCGCTTGTATTGCTGGGCGACGAGGTCGGCGAGAAGCGAGCGCTGGTCGAGCCGGTCGCCGACCTGCATCTGGAAGGTCATCGCCGTGTAGGTCTCGACCGAGCCGATACCGTAGATGCAGGACACCGAAGCGACGATGATGACGTCGTCGCGCTCCAGCAGCGAGCGCGTCGCCGAGTGGCGCATTCGGTCGATCTGCTCGTTGATCGAAGATTCCTTCTCGATATAGGTGTCGGTCCGGGGCACATACGCTTCCGGCTGGTAATAGTCGTAGTAGGAGACGAAATACTCGACCGCGTTCTCGGGGAAGAACTTCTTGAACTCGGCATAGAGCTGCGCGGCCAGTGTCTTGTTGGGCGCCAGGATCAGGGCAGGACGCTGCGTCTCCTCGATCACCTTGGCCATGGTGAAGGTCTTGCCCGAGCCGGTGACGCCGAGCAGCACCTGGGTGCGGTCGTTCCGGTCGACGCCTTCGACGAGATCCTTGATCGCGGTCGGCTGGTCGCCGGCGGGCTCGAAATCCGACACCATCTTGATGGCGATGCCGCCTTCCGACTTTTCCGGCCGGGCGGGACGGTGCGGCGTCCAGAGCTGGCCGTCCTTGTGCAGCGGATTGCCGGATTCGATCAGCGCCGACAGCGCGGCTACGGTCGCGGTAACCCCGCTGGACGAAACCTGCTCTGCATCCTCCAGGCTGATGTCGAGTCCGGCCACCGGGTTGAGGCCGGCGGCGGCGCGCTCCTTGGCCGAGGCCGCTCCGCCCATCGAGGTGCCGCGCGCCGTCCGCCCGGGCGCCGAGGAGCGTTCGGGGATCTTCTTCGGGGCTTTCGCCTTCGGCTGCTTTTCCGCCTCGCGCTCGATCTGCCCGGCCCAATCGGAGATCGAGCCGGTCAGCGGCGCGCCGGTGAAGTCGGCCTGCGGCGCCTCGGCGAAGCCGCCGGGATTCAGCGGCTCGGCGGCGTCGAGGAAGTCGGTCAGCGGGCTGCGCCGCTTCGGCGCGCCGTCTTGCGAAGGCGTCTTCTTGTCAGGATGTCTGGCCATGGGCCGAATATGGGTGGACTCGGCCGAAATGGAAAGAGGCGAGTGAAACGGCGCCGGTCAGGCGCGGACGCTGCTGACAGAAGGCTGTCAGGAGAGGCGTCATGATCCGATGGGGCAGGCTAACGCCGACTCAGGGTGCTCGCCTCCGCCAGAGGCGGGGAGAGGTGTCCGCGAAACGGACGGAGAGGGGG
>NZ_RZRY01000003.1:0-50196 GCF_003998035.1 Mesorhizobium sp. M2A.F.Ca.ET.039.01.1.1
CTTCAGCGCCAGCTCGACACGTGTGGCGCATGAGGTGCAATGCATGTTCTTGATCGGAATGCGCATCGTCGCCGTACCGGCGGCGTAGCCGACGGAGCGGATGGCGCGCAGGATTTCGGCGACCTTTGCCTGGGCAGGATCGTAGCTGACCATCGCCGTCTGGGTGGCGAGATTGACTGAGGCGGTCTGCACCCCTTTGACGGCCCGAATGGCTGTTTCGATCGTTGGCGGGCAGTGGGCGCAGTTCATTCCTCCAATGCGGAGGGTGAGTGACTCGCGCGCCTCGGCCAGGCCACCAGACGGGTGGTCAGGGATCGCGGCTTCTGTCCGCATGTTCATGAGTTTTCTCCTCGAAATACATTCGCGACCGAAGCCAGCGTAGGCCCGGCACAAAAGAGCGATCCTGTTCGGCAGGCGTGGAATTTGCCCGCCGAGCAGGGCGTCAGAGAACGGAACGAGGGGGCCGAAAGGCTTCGTCAGGCCTGGTCAGCGCGAAACCCGATTGGTCGGGGAAAGCTGGGGCGCCAGGCTCAGCTGCGGAGGCGAGATCAGGACCAGCTGCCAGAGCAACTGCCGAACAACCGAAACAATGTCCACCCATGCACAGGCCGCAATGGCCGTCATGGCAACCCGACTCGTCCAGGGTTGATGCCGACAGAGAGGCCGCCGAGGCCTGCCGATCGGCCTTGCCATCGGCAACCGACTGGACGACCTTGGCTGACGAGAAGTCTGGTGATGCGCCGAACTCGTGCGCTTGCGCCGAGCCCGAAGGCGTCAGCAACAGGAAAAGGGCAAGCCCGAACGCAAGCATGATCGCACCGAAGGGGCCGCTTGCAGTCCGATGGCGTCGCTGCCAGATGTGACAAGATTGTTCAAGCACAGCAAGGCTTCCGAGCTATTCACCATGGGCATGATCGCCCCTTCGATTCAGATGCGCTTTGATGTGCGTCAAATCGATCGACCCACTCGCGGGGACCAAAGCAATCAGTTCAGCCAGGATTCGCATCGTTCAGCCAGCCGCCGTTGAACCCGGCGCGGCGCAATCCGGTGAGGATGTAAGGGCAACCGCGCATCAAGCGCCAAACCGTGTCGCTCAGGTGGTTCTCGATCATCAGCACGATGGGGCCCTGGTTGATGCCGAAGTGCCAGGGCGACACCCACCACCCGTACGGATTGCCAGGCTCGCCCGGGTGGGTGGGATTGAAGGCCGCCTTGAAGCCGTATCTGTTGAACTCCTTCAGCTTCGCCTGATGGATGCAGAAGTCGAGCGCCTCCAACACGATCTCCGGAGCGAACGGCAATGAGGCGGCGACCGCCCATGGAGCGAGCGTGCCGTCATCCGGTCCATAGGGAACGCCGCGGCCGACATAATCGTAGAACTCCCGCTGGACACCATTGAGTTTGAGAGTGGCCGGACCAGGTCCCTCGCTTGCGGTGATCCCCCAGCAGCATTCGCGGTAACCTTCGAACTTACGCGGATTCATGATGGCATAGCATTGCTGGAGATAGGTCGCCCGCCGGCTGTTCTCGAAATAGTCGATGCCCTTCCCGCGCATGAACGCGTCCTGTATCCCGCGAAAGTCGATCCAGACATGCGACAGCTGATGCGTGAACAACGGCCCCGCATAGAGATATTCGTAGCCGTAGCAGCTTTCCCAGCGATAGGTCGACGTCCAGGCGGCGTAGCTGCTCTCGGGAAGCGGAAAGGTCGGTGAGCCGAGCGCCAGAATGTAAAGCAGGAGGGCCTCGTCATAGCCCTCCCAGCGGTATTTGATGAACCCGTTTTCCGGGGTCCAGCCATGCGTCACCGTTGCGCCCTGGTTCTGTGCCCACTGCCAGTCGGCACGGCGATATAGCGCATCGGCAAGCGTGCGGATTTCCTGCTCGTCGGCGGTCTCTTCACCGAAATACGCGGCCGCCGACAGGGCGCCTGCCAACAGGAGGGCGCTGTCGATCGTGGACAGCTCGCACTGCGAGGCGCGCCGTCCTGTCTGCATGTCGAGGAAATGATAGTAGAGCCCACGATAGCCGGTCGCGTCGGGCTCCGGCCCCTGGGGACTCGTGTGGAAGAAGCGGAGCGTAGCCAGGGTCCGCGCGACGGCTTCTTGCCGGGTCATGTATCCGCGCTCGACGGCGACCGGATAGCAGGTGAGAGCGAGACCCGTCGCCGCTATGCTGGCCGGCCAATCGGCGGCGGTCTTGTCGCGGATGAGGCCGTTGGCGGGATTCACCTCGCCCAGGAAGTAGTCGAAGGTTTCGCGCTGCAAAAGCAGCAGCTCTTCCGCGCGGACGCTCCGCTTCGTCTTCATGGTCTCACCTGGAGATCTCGCGTCGATCGCGGGGGCCCTCGCGGTCTGGTGCAACGGCCCCTTCATGTCTCACATCATGCCCATCGGGGCCGGCGCGAGCAGCTTGTCGGCCACCGCCTTCTGGGCATCGTCCAGCGACGCGTAGAAGGGCTCCAAAGCGACCTTGAGCCGCCTCAGTCCCTCGAGCCGCGTCGACAGCATTCGCTCCTGAACCTCGATCCGCTCCACTGGCGTTTCGGGGCCGGTATCCCCGCCCATCATACCGGCCGGCATTTTCGCCATCATGTCCTTGGCCGAGTGAGCGTTTGCCCGCAGCGCCTCGGCGACGGCGTCCCACAGGGGCCGCTGGGCCTTGGTGAGTTTCAGTTCGGTCGAGAGGAAGGCGATCCGCCCCTCGACATGGTCGGGCGACATCATCTGACCCATAGGAGTGTCGCCGCCCGCCATCATCGCCATCATCATCTTCATCATGCCGTTCGGCATCATGGTGTTGGACAAGTTGCCCATCATCATGGGCATCCCCGAGCCAGTGCCTCCGTCCTCCGCATTCTCCGTCGCGGCAGGGGGCGGCGAGGAGTCTCGGCTGCCAGCCGGATGATGCGCATCGTTCGCGAGAACGGGCGCCGAGAATGCGAGGACTGCTCCGATCGCCAGGGTCCTGAAGAGGGTATTCATATCGTTCCGTCTCATGGTCCTATCCTTGAAATCGGTTAGGCGGCGTAGTCGACGACGGTCATCATGCCGGTCGCCATGTGGTAGAGGTGATGGCAGTGGAACGCCCATGTCCCTGGGTTGGCAGCATCGAACGCCACCGTCACCTCGCGCATCGGCGGCAGCCAGACGGTGTCGCGGACAGCCCCCGCGAAGCGGCGGCCGTCGATGGCGACAACCTGGAAATGATGGCCGTGGAGGTGCATGGGATGGCCCATTATACTTGCGTTGCGCAGGACGAGTTCGATGCGCTCACCCTTTCGCACGGCGATCGGCTGATGGTTGCCCCATGTCCTGCCGTTGAGCGTCCAGGAGTAGCCCTGCATGGTGCCGCCAATCTCGACGGCCTGGTTCCGGTTCGCCGATCTCAAGGCCAGAGGCTTGGCGGCGACGAGGCTGGACTCGAATGCGAGGTCGAACGCGGCTGTCGCCTGGTCGCCAACCGGCGCGATGCGCTTTACCGCGCCGCCCCTGGTCGCCAGCACGAAACCAGTGCGCTCGACACTGCCCTCACGCAGCGCCAGGATCGGCCAGGCTCCCGCCTCGTCCGGAATACGCAGCCGGATGTCGAGGCGCTGGCCCATGGCGAGCGGAAAGCGGCGACCGCGCACTGGCGTGACGGCATTCCCGTCGACAGCGATTGCCTCGCCCTCGATCGACCCGGTGTCGACCCAGAATGCCGTTGCGGTCGCGCCGTTGATGAGCCGCAGCCGGACCGTGCCGTTGCGTTCGACAGCAAACAGCTGTGGATCGTCCAGCGTCCGGTCGTTCGCCAGGTAGGCGTCGTATTGGATGTCGTTGACGTCCATCGGCATGGCCATGCCTTGCCCGTCCGACATGCCTTGCCCGTCCGACATGCCCTGCATGTCCATGCCTGACATGCCCGACATCGAGTGCCCGGCCATGCCGCCGTTTCCCGATGCAGGCGCTGATCCGGTCAGCCCGGCCAGCAATTCCTCAGGCGTTTTGAAGCTGAAGTCGTGAAACAGCACCACCAAGGGCTGCTCGTCCGCGCCTGCCTCCGCAGGGTCTGTGACGATCAGGGGCGCGGCAAGCAGCTGCTGTTCCTGCAGCGTGTGGGCATGCATCCAATGCGTGCCCGGCGTCGTGACGGGGAAGCTGTAATCATAGGACTGGCCCGGCTGCAGCAACGGTTGCGGCAGGTCGGGCACGCCGTCCTGTCCGAACGGCGGCGTCAGGCCGTGCCAATGGATCAAGGTCGGCGCGTGCAGCCTATTTTCGAGCCGGACCTGGAAGTCATTGGCGGCCGAGGTGACAAGCCCAGGGGTGCCGTCGGGCTGGACGAGACCGAAGACTTTGGCGGCACGGCCGGCCACCTCGATGATGCGGGTATCTGCCCGGATGATGCTCGGGGAGGCCGCCTGTACAGCGCGGGGATTGATCAGCGGCAGGACGACGCCCGCGGCGCCGGCAGCCACCGTGGATGCCAGGAACTGGCGACGGGATATGGATTGCATTGCAAAGCTCTCATGTTCGTGACTCGAGGGCCGGATTGACCGGCGGCGAAGCGCACGAACGCCAGGGCGCGCGTGCGCTCAGGCGGTCACGACGAGCTTTGGAGGGCGCAGCCCGACAGGCACGTCACTTGGAGAGGATACGAAAGGCGGCGCCGTCGCGACGGGGTGGCTTCCCGAAATCGCGACGAAGAGATGGACGTCAACCGGGACGCAGAATGAGCAGCCTGAAGCCGAGATGCCGCATGTGCCTTGATGGCGCGCATGGCCGAAATCCTTGCACGGGGCGGAACCATCATGTCGGATCGCCGCGGAGCCATGATTATGCTCTGCTGCCCATTGGGCGCCAAACGAAGCCGCGGCCGAATTGGCATGGCTGGAAAGGACCGTGGAGAACGCCATCAGCAACGCGAGGCAGACGGCCAGCCAACGCGAACCGCCAAATCCTGACGGGCGCTTCATGGAACGGCCAAGCCTTGGTCGGATGCCTTTCCGATCCACAATCAACCCTTTCCGAGCCTCGGCGAACGCCATCTTGGAACTAATCTATCCCGCAAACGTGGGCCGGAATTTGCCAAACTCGTTCAAGCACAATGCGGCTTCCATGTTCTTCACATTAAGATTACCTCTTCAATCAAAATGCGCTTTGACATGCGTCAATCCGATCGAACCGGCTCTGGGGGACAATTCCAGGACAAATAAGAGGGTCTCTAGTGGAACCATCCCGCGGAGGACCATTTTCGACACACGCCCTGGGCCGAATCCAGTCGGCTGTTTCACGATGGGTGATAGGATGACTGTGCGAACCATCGTGGCCGCCCTGGCAATTGCGTTTTCCCTCTCGCCTTCGTATGCAGCACAGCATCGTCTGCCGAGCGGTTACAAATGGGGCCGCTGCCTGCTCGTCGTTCACGGCGAGACCCGCATATCCGGAAAATGCTCCTATCAGATCGAGCAGGGCGGCGATTTCAACATCCAGGGCCCCAAGCAGGTTTTCGCCGGCATCGACTATCCCGACACGCATAGCGGGGCTGGCGAGATGTCCAAGGATTACTGGGCCGTTGTCTACAAGGACGGAGATTCTTGGGCAGGCTATGCCAACGGGGATATTCGCGAGACGCACGGCGAGGTGGGCGATTGGGGAGAGCTTCGCTGCGAAGGCGCCTGCTATATCGGGAGGGACGTCAAGGTCTGCCTTTGGCGTTGACCGGCCCCCGGGCACGCCTATCCCAGCAACGTCACACGTTCGATGAAGCGCCCCTTGCCGGCGTGACGTTCCCGGATCGCTTGAAGCCGGTGGCGAAATTCCTCGGTACTGCCCCCTCTTTCGGCAAGCACCGACAGATCGGAAAGAAGCGCCGCCGCCTTGTCGTAACCGGCTGGATTGCGTCGCATGATCTCGGTCTCGACCTCTGCCCAGACGTTCTCGCCCCGCTGACGAAGCGCATCGATCCGGACATCGCGGGCCTTCTCGGCCGCTTCCGCCAGCAATCGCCGCTGCGCTTCCGCCGCCTCCGCCTCGGCGCGCTTGCGGGCAAGGCGAATTTCTTCGGCCCGTGCCCGCAGATCCGCTGATGTGCGCAAAGCGCCAGGCGAGATTGTCGTTTCGGGTTCCAAACGCGCCCGTATCGTGGCCCGCAACTCGGCGGATAGATTGGGCTCGCCGTTGAAAACCCGCATGAGCAGACTGGTCTTCTCAGCGTCGTTCATCGCCGCGACCACCCGTCGGGCCATTTCCGGCTCCGGGCCGGCGGGCGCCGTTTCCGCGCTTCGCTCGGCCGCCGCCTGGACCAGACCATGATCGATGCCGAAGAATTCGGCAAAGGCTTCGAGCGCCTCGGACAGCGGCCCGATTCCCGGCATCGGCTCCGGCGCATCGGGTTCAACGGCGTCCGCTTCGACAGCCATCAACCAGGTGAGATAGAAAAGCCGAAGATCGCCTGCGAGCAAGTCGGCTCGCAATGGCGCCAAGGCGGCGAGCCAACTCGAGTCCTCATCGTCCAGATATTCGTGCTCCTCCTCGTCGCGTGAGATGCTTATGATGACGTTCTCGCCGGCGTCTTTGAGCATGACGTCGTCGGTCGCCGCGAGGAAGCTGCCTATGCGGTCCCGATCGACCAACCGAGCCGGCAGCTTGATCATCAGGCGGCGGGAACCCCAGTTGGCGAAATAGAGATGAAGATCGAACCAGCGCGCCATAAGCTCGTCCGGATCGCCCCTGAAGTCTCCCCACTCGTAGGAATTGGTGAAGCTGGTGGCGGTGATCCGCGCCCGCGAAGACAGGCCGCGAAGCACCTGTCGATCCGCGTTGCCAAGAGGACGATCGACCGCCTGGAATTCGTAATATTGGTATTCGCTCATTGCTAAACCGGGTGCAGGAGTTCATCGGCTTCGAGGATATGGAGCGCCTCGGCGAGCGTCACATTCGCATGCAACAGCCACCATTTGCCCGTATGCCGCATCCAATAGATGTCGAATCTGTCTGGTCCGATGCAGTCCAGCCTGGCGAAAGGCGCGTCGAACTCCTCCTCGCCGCGATTTTGCTCCAGCCCGACCGAAACCGCTGGATGAAGCGTTACCGCCCGCCCGCCCATGCGCCCCGGATGTCGACTGTGTAATTCCATTTCGTCGGTCGTATCTCGGACAGGTACCTGGGTTTGAGGACGTCCTGAATGAACTTCTCGCATGCCGTGACAATCACCTGTTTCTCTCGCTGGCTGACTGCCGCGGGCCTTGGGGCCCTGTGGACCCACCGCTTGCCTTGGACCATGGTGTTGATCCATCCTTTGTTTGCTGACCCTGTCTCTTACGACCGCCGACATCCTGTCGATTCACAACTGAGCGAGCAAACATGAAACCGGAGCAACGGGCAAGAAAGTGGATCGAGAAGAAAGCCAAGAAAGTGTGCGAAGCTACCCTGTTGGCACCGTTGCCTTCTATGGTCCCGATGACAGCCGCGCCACCAAGGTGGCGGTCGCGATACTTCCGTACCAGGACTCTGAGGTGACCGAGCTGCGTCGCTGGTTCGGCGAAACGGGCGATCTGCGCAAGGATGACATGATCTTCGCCGAAATCGCGGCGTTCTTGTGGGAGCAAGACGTCCATTCCGTGGTGATGGTCGACGGAATTCTAGGTTGTCCGCATGAGGAAGGAACCGACTATCCTGAAGGCGGCGTCTGTCCGAAATGCCCCTATTGGGCAGGGAGGGATCGCTGGGCGGGTAAGCTCAAAGCCTACTGAGCCCGGTCGAGATTGATCGGAGGCGGAGCGCCGCACGATCCCGCGATGAAGCTTCAGTCCGATCCATCGGCCTGATGCGCCGCGATCGCAGTCAAAAACACTTCCCCGAACTCCTTCAGCTTGGCGGCGCCCACGCCGTTCACCTCGGCGAACTCGTCGAGGTCTTGCGGGCGGCGCTCGGCCATGTCGATCAGCGTGCGGTCGGAGAACACCACATAGGCCGGCACCTGGCGTTCCTTGGCGAGCCGCAGCCGCAGCGTCTTGAGCGTCGCCAGAAGCGATGCATCGACGCCCTCGCCATCCACGGCCAAGCCTTGCGCGGCACGCTTCCGGCCGCGCGCAAGACGGTCCCGGCCCTCGACGCGATACTCGAAGGCAACCTCGCCACGCCCGAGCGCGCGGCCGCTTTCCGAGATGGCGAGGCCGCCATGGCCGTCCGGATCCGGCACCAGGAAGCCGCCGGCGACCAGCTGCCGGACCAGCGACAGCCAGACCGGCTTCCTGTGCATGATGCCGGTCCTGAAGCTGGCGATCTTCTGATGGCCTCTCGCCAGCACCTTCTCGGTCTCGTGGCCGAGCAGGATGTCGATGACGTGGGCGGCTCCGAAGCGCTCGCCACTCTGCGCCACGGCCGCAAGGATGATGCGCGCCTCGGCGCTGCCGTCGGCGCGCGGCGCCTGGTTAAGACAGTTGTCGCAATTGCCGCAGGCCTTCGCCTCCTCGCCGAAATAGCCGAGCAGCACCTGGCGTCGGCACTGCGCCGTCTCGCAATAGCCGATCAGCGTGTCGAGCCGGCGATGCGCCCGTCTCTTGTGCTCGGGCGAGGTATCCTCCTCGTCGATGAACATCCGGCGCGTGCGGATGTCGCCGGCGCCGTAGAGCATATGCGCTTCGGCCGGCCGTCCGTCGCGCCCGGCGCGGCCGATCTCCTGGTAATAGGCCTCCAGGCTGCCCGGCAGGTCGGTGTGGAAGACATAGGCGAGGTCGGGCTTGTCGATGCCCATGCCGAAGGCGATGGTCGCCACCATGACGACGCCCGACAGGCTCATGAAGGCATTCTGGTTCGCTTCCCGCGCCTCCTTGCTCATGCCGGCATGATAGGCGAGCGCGCGCACGCCGTTCTTCTCCAGGAAGGCCGCCATTTCCTCGGTCTTGCGCCGCGACAGGCAGTAGATGATGCCGCTTTTGCCGGGGTGCCGCTCGACGAAGCGCAGCAGCTGGCGCTTGCTGTCCTGCTTGGTCTCGATCGCCAGCTTGATGTTGGGCCGGTCGAAACCCAGCACCAGCGTTTCGGCGCGTCCGGCAAACAGCCGTGCCTCGATGTCGCCGCGCGTCGCCTCGTCCGCCGTCGCCGTCAGCGCAATGATCGGCACGTGCGGAAACACGCCGCGCAGCTGCGACAGGTCCTCATATTCGCGGCGGAAGGCCGGGCCCCATTGCGAGATGCAATGCGCCTCGTCGATGGCGATCAGGCTGACATCGAGCCGCGACAGCGCATCCAGCATACGCTCCGTCATCAGCCGCTCCGGCGCCAGATAGAGCAGCCGCGTCTGCCCGGATGCCACGCGGCGCCAGGCCGCGACATTGGCCTCGCGATCGAGCGAGGAGTTGATCGTGTCGGCAGCCACGCCGGCAAGGCGCAAGGCGGCGACCTGATCCTGCATCAGCGCCACCAGCGGCGACACCACGATGGTGAGCCCGCCCTTGACCAGCGCCGGAACCTGATAGCAGAGCGACTTGCCGGCGCCCGTCGGCATGACCGCCAGCACATGGCGTCCGGAGAACAGCGCCTCGATCACGGTCGCCTGCCCGGGACGGAAATCGTCGTAGCCGAACACATCCTTCAGCACGCGACGCTTGGGATCCTCGGCCCGGATGCTCGCTGCCTGTGCCGGCATCAGGCAGACACCGGACAGGAAGTCGTTTTCGGGAAGATGCGAAGAGCAGACAAGTGATTCACCGCGTGATGCCTTGGAGTAGCGCAGCCGCGACCCGGCCACAACCGCGCTTTGCGGGTAGCCCTGTCGCCTCGCGCCAATGTCGCATCGAAAAGCCATGGCTGGCACACTGGCTGGAGAGCCCCGGCTGCTATGGTTCGATGCATCCATGCCGGCAGCAACCGCAAAAGGAACCTTCGCATGATCGACCCCGCCACGCTCATCACCTACATCGCGGTCGTGTTCGGCTTCGTCTTCATTCCGGGACCGGCGACGCTGCTCACCGTGGCGCGCGCGACGAGCTCGGGCACGAAGGTCGGCATCGCTACCGGCGCCGGTGTCGCGGCGGGTGATGTCATCCACACCATCATGGCCATTGTCGGCATCTCGGCCATCATCGCCGCCTCGGCGATGCTGTTCAGCATCGTCAAATATATCGGCGCTGCCTATCTCGTTTATCTCGGCATCCGCGCCATTCTCGAAAAGGCGCCGGCCAATCTGGCGGGCAGGACGCTACCGATCTCGGCGCGAAAAGCCTTCCGGCAGGCGATCCTGACCGAAGTGCTCAACCCGAAGACGGCTCTGTTCTTCCTCGCCTTCCTGCCGCAATTCGTCCACCCGCAAGGCGGTTTCGTGGTGCTGCAACTGATGGTGCTGGGCATCATCTTCATCCTGCTCGGTCTCTTCAGCACTGTCGTCTTCGCGGTCAGCGCGGGCGGACTGGGTTCCTTCCTGCGCCGCAATCCGGCAGTGCTGAAATGGCAAGGCAAGGTGGTCGGCGGCATCTATTGCGCCCTCGGCATACGGCTCGCGCTGCAGCAGCGCTGAGTTTTCCCAACCTGCCGGCAGTCGGTCGCCGTTAAGCTTATCTTCACCATGCTGCGGCACCTTTGCACTTCTGCGGCAATGTTTGAGTACCGCGGCGGCGCAACCAGCGCCCAGGCAACAAGCCCGCGCTTTATACGGCGCGGGCTTTTCCTTTGAGAAGCGGATACTCAGCCGAGGAAATCGGCGCGGTAAGGCGCGAAGCTGTCGACCAGGCGCCCGGCCTCCAGCGCCTTGACGCCATGCACGAGATTGGAAGGCACGATGAAGCTGCTTCCGGTCTCGAGGATTTCCGATCGGCCGTCGATGGTGACCTCGAAGCGGCCCTCGGCGACATAGCTTGCCTGGACATGCGGATGCGAATGCAGAGCGCCGACCCCGCCCTTTTCAAAAGCAAATTCGACCATCATCAGTTCGTCTGTGTGCACCAGCACGCGCCGGCGATTGCCGTCCGGCGTCGGTTCCCAGGCTTTTGCGCCTGCGTGTGAGAAAATATCGCTCATCGTCCAATTTCCATTCGAAGCATGACGTTCCTCCATGCCAAACCCATGGGCGCCAGGCTCAGAGCCGGTACGCCTTCTTGGCAAGCGTATAGGCAAGGTCGCGCGCCAGCTCATGCGCCTCGTCCTCGCGCAGCCGATGCTCGGCGACCAGCCGCGCCAGGAAGGCGCAGTCGACGCGGCGCGCGACGTCGTGGCGCGCCGGGATCGACGGAAAGGCGCGCGTGTCGTCGTTGAAGCCGACCGTGTTGTAGAAGCCTGCCGTCTCGGTAGTCATCTCGCGAAAGCGGCGCATCCCTTCCGGACTGTCGTGAAACCACCAGGCCGGCCCCAGCTTCAGCGCCGGATAGACGCCGGCGAGCGGCGCCAGCTCGCGTGCGTAGCTCGACTCGTCGAGCGTGAACAGGATGATCGTGATGTCGCGTTCCAGCCCGACGCAGTCGAGCAGCGGCTTCAGCGCCGTCACATAGTCGGCCCGCGTCGGGATATCGAAACCCTTGTCGCGGCCGAATTTCTGGAAAACGGCAGGCGAATGATTGCGCCATGATCCGGGATGGATCTGCATCACAAGGCCGTCGTCGCGGCTCATCTTGGCCATTTCGGTCAACATCTGCGCCCTGAACAGCCGCCGCTCGCGCTGGTCGTCGGAGCCGCGGCGGATACGGTTGAACAGCTCCTCAGCCGCCGCATCGGAGAGATTGGCGGTCTCGGCGGTCGGATGGCCATGATCGGACGAGGTTGCTCCGAACGCCTTGAAATAGGCGCGACGCTGCCGATGCGCATCGAGATAGCCTGTCCATGTACCAGTATCGCATCCCGTGATGTCGCCGAGGCGGTCGAGATTGCCCAAGAATCCTTCGAAATCGGGATCGACTACCGCGTCCGGCCGGTAGGCCGTGACGACGCGGCCGTTCCAGCCGCTGTCGCGGATCGTCCGGTGCCATTTGAGATCGTCGAGCGCGCCCTCGGTCGTGGCGATCACCTCGATGTTAAAGCGCTCGAACAGCGCACGCGGACGATAGTCGTCGCGCTGCAGCAGCGTGGCGATCGTATCGTAGGTGCGATCGGCGGAAGCGGCTGTGAGCGGCTCCTCGATGCCGAACAGATGCGCGAACACATGGTCGAGCCAGAGCCGGGTCGGCGTGCCGCGGAAGAGATAATAATGCTCGGCGAAGCGCCGCCAGATCATCCGGCCATCGGTCTCGCCCGGCGCGCCATCGAGCGTCGGCACGCCGAGCTCTTCCAGCCGCAAGCCCTGGCTGAACAGCATGCGAAGGATGTAATGATCGGGCACGATCAGCAATTGCGCCGGATCGGGGAACGGCTCGTTGAGCGCATACCAGCGCGGGTCGGTATGACCGTGCGGACTGACGATGGGCAGGTCCTTCACGCCGGCGTAAAGGGCGCGGGCCAGTGCGCGCGAATTCGCCTCGGGCGCAAACAGCAGTCGGGATCGGTCGATGTGGCCACTTGGCTCCTCCGGATTGCATTGGAGCATGATCTCGAACCGAGGGTCGGTGAACGCAAAAAGCGGGAACCCGCTTTTGCAAAAGATCATGATCCGACAAAGAGTTAGATCGCAATGGCGATTAAACTAAACGCCATCCTGATCTAACGGTGAATCCGTCGGAGGCAATGTCAACATGCAAAACGATCGATTGCATGGCGGCCCTCGAAAGCAACGCAGCCATTGTGCGCGCCGACAGTGGATGTTACGTCGCTGCCATCTTTTTCGCCCGGCGTCAGGCGGGCAACCCGATCGGAGACTTCGCTTCCCATGAACGGTCGCCTGTCCAACGCCACAATCGCTGAGCTGCCCGCCGAAGTCCTTATTCCTCGCTACGCCTGCAATTCTGTCACGCCCGGCATCGTCCATCTTGGCGTCGGCGCCTTCCACCGCGCCCACCAGGCGGCCTATGTCGACGCCTGCCTGGCGGACGGCGAGAGCGATTGGGGCATCGTCGGCGTCTCGCTGCGCAGCCCCGACACGCGCGACGCGCTTCAGCCGCAGGATGGGCTCTACACGCTGGCGATCAGGGACAGCGCCGGCGAACAGCTGCAGGTGATCGGTTCGATCCAGTCCTTGCTCGTCGCTCCGGAGTATCCCGGCGCGGTGCTCGCCGCACTGACCGACCCGCGCATCCGCATCGTGACGCTGACCATCACCGAGAAGGCTTATCTCAGGGCGGCCGACGGCACGCTCGACAGCGCGCACCCCGACATCGTCCACGATCTCGCCAACCCCGGATCGCCGAAGACGGCGCATGGCTTTCTCACCGAATCACTGGCGCGCCGCAGCATTGCCGGCACGCCGCCTTTCACGGTGCTCTGCTGCGACAACCTTCCGGCCAACGGCGCGACGCTGCACCGACTGCTGATCGAATTCGCGAAACTGCGCGATGCCGATCTCGGCCGCCATGTCGCCGACGAAGTCGCCTTTCCGTCTTCCATGGTCGACCGCATCGTGCCGGCGACGACGGATGCCGACCGGACGCGCATCGGCCAACAGCTCGGTGTCGAGGATGCCTGGCCGGTGATGACCGAGCCCTTCCGCAAATGGGTGGTCGAGGACCGTTTCCCGGCCGGACGGCCGGCGTGGGAGAAATTCGGCGTCACCATGGTCGAGGATGTCGGCCCGTTCGAGGATATGAAGCTGAGGCTGCTCAACGGCGCGCATTCAGGCATCGCCTATCTCGGCCTGCTCAGCGGCCATGCCACCGTCGACTGCGCCTTTGCCGACCCGTCGATCCGGCAATTCGTCGACCGGCTCTGGGCCGAGGCCATCCCGACGCTGCCGCAGGATGCCGGGCTCGACCCGATCCCCTACACGGCCGAGCTCGCCCAACGCTTTTCCAACACCGCGCTCGCCCACCGCACCGCGCAGATCGCCAATGACGGCAGCCAGAAATTGCCGCAGCGCATCGTCGCTTCCGCGCTTGCCCGGATGGAGGCGGGCCTGCTGCCGGAACATCTGTCGCTGGTTGTCGCCGCCTGGATCGCGGCATGCGCCGCGCGCGGCGGTGCTTTGCCTGAGGCCCATTTCACCGATCCACTCGATGCCGCTCTCGGCGAGCTGTTCGGCCGGAATCTGCCGACGGCAACAATGGCCGAGGCCGTGTTCGACCTCGCCGGCTTTGCCAATGGTCACGCGGAACGACAGAGGCTGATCGAGTTTGTTGCCACCCACCTCGTCCATTTCAAGCAAGGCGGCCCGAAGCTGGCCTTTGCCGCGCTCGGCATTGGCAACGAGCCGCCCAGGCTGGCCGATTAGCCAGTTTCTTAACACAGAAGTTTTGACCGGTTGGTTAGTGTGCGTTGGCAGATCCCATGCCTTGGCGATTGGCCGAGACGCCTATCGCGGTCGAGGTTCAGGAGCCTTCAGCTCATCGCCGGCGTTTACGCCGGAGGCGGGAAAAACGGGGCAAACAAAAAGCGGGGCAAGCCCGCTCTTTAAATCGCTTCTCTGCAGCCGAAATTAGGCCGGGATCAGCGCGCCTTCCAGCGTGGTGAGCTGGGCGAGGAACTGCTCGGCGCGGCTGCGCGCCACGTCGTCCTTGGCGTCGGCGGCGTCTTCCCTGGCGTCCTGGATGCGACGCGCCAGGTCCGCGCGGTCGATGTCGTTCACATGCACGGCCGATTCGGCCAGCAGCGTGCAGCCGGACGGCAGGATGTCGGCGAAACCGCCGAACACGACATAGCGGTCTTCCTTGCCGCCCGCGGCTTTCACCGTGACGACGCCGGGCTTGATGGTGGTCATGACCGGCGCGTGCTGCGCCATCACCGTCATCTCGCCTTCGGCGCCCGGGATGACGACGGACTCGACCTGCTCGGAAACGAGCAGCCGCTCCGGCGAGACCAGTTCGAACTTGAAAGCTTCAGCCATTTTGCTTCACCTTGCCGGCGATACTTTTGTCAGTCTGCAATCCTGTCCCACAGAAGGGACAGAACATGACCGCTTGATCGAAATACCCAAGACCGTCTTCCGTTTCGACAGTCCCGACGGTCATCATCAATATCCCATCGTCGGTCTCGAAGAACGACGGCGAGGGAAGCTCTGTCATTCACCTCTTGCAGGGTGGAGCAACAGAACTTCCTGTCCATAGTTATGCCGCTTCAGCCGCCAGGCGCTGCGCCTTCTCGACCGCTTCGTCGATGCCGCCGACCATATAGAACGCGGCTTCCGGCAGGTGGTCGTAGTCGCCGGCGCAAAGGCCCTTGAAGCCCTTGATGGTGTCGGCGAGGTCGACCAGCTTGCCCGGCGAACCGGTGAACACTTCGGCGACGAAGAACGGCTGCGACAGGAAGCGCTCGATCTTGCGGGCGCGGGCGACGGTCTGCTTGTCCTCTTCGGACAACTCGTCCATGCCCAGGATGGCGATGATGTCCTGCAGCGACTTGTAGCGCTGAAGGATCGACTGCACCTGGCGGGCGACCTGGTAGTGCTCCTCGCCGACGACCATCGGGTCGAGCATGCGCGAGGTGGAATCCAGCGGATCGACGGCCGGGTAGATGCCCTTTTCCGAGATCGCGCGGTTGAGCACGGTCGTGGCGTCGAGGTGGGCGAAGGAGGTCGCCGGCGCAGGGTCGGTCAGGTCGTCGGCCGGCACGTAGATCGCCTGCACCGAGGTGATCGAGCCCTTGGTCGTCGTCGTGATGCGCTCTTGCAGCGCGCCCATGTCGGTGGCCAGCGTCGGCTGGTAGCCCACGGCGGAAGGAATGCGGCCGAGCAGCGCCGACACTTCCGAGCCCGCCTGGGTGAAGCGGAAGATGTTGTCGACGAAGAACAGCACATCCTGGCCCTGGTCGCGGAAATATTCGGCGACCGTCAGACCGGTAAGACCGACGCGGGCACGCGCGCCCGGCGGTTCGTTCATCTGGCCGTAGACGAGGGCGGCCTTGGAGCCCTGGCCGCCGCCCTTCTTGTTGACGCCCGATTCGATGAACTCGTGATAGAGGTCATTGCCTTCGCGGGTACGCTCGCCGACGCCGGCGAACACCGAGAAGCCGCCGTGGGCCTTGGCGACGTTGTTGATCAGTTCCTGGATCAGCACGGTCTTGCCGACGCCGGCGCCGCCGAACAGGCCGATCTTGCCGCCGCGGGCGTAAGGCGCGAGCAGGTCGAGAACCTTGATGCCGGTGACCAGGATCTGCGCTTCCGTCGACTGGTCGACATAGGCCGGAGCCGGCTGGTGGATGGCGCGCATTTCGATGCCGTCGACCGGGCCTTCCTCGTCGACCGGCTCGCCGATGACGTTGATGATGCGGCCGAGCATGCCCGGACCGACCGGAACCGATATCGGCGCGCCGGTGTCAAAGACGTCCTGCCCGCGGACCAGACCTTCGGTCGAGTCCATGGCAATGCAGCGCACGGTGTTCTCGCCGAGATGCTGGGCAACCTCGAGCACCAGGCGGTTGCCGACATTGTCGGTTTCCAGCGCGTTCAGAATGGCCGGCAGGTGATCTTCGAACTGGACGTCGACCACGGCGCCGATGACTTGGCGGACCTTGCCAGCGGCGCCGACGCGCTTGGCCGCGACGCTCGCCGCGGAAGCCGCGGCCTTGGCCGGAGCGGCCGCCTTCTTCGCCGGAGCGGCGGCCTTCGCGGCTGCCGGGGCCTTTGCCGCCTTCGGGGCCGATGCCTCCTTGGCTGCGGTCTTCGGGGTAGCTGCTTTCGCCATCGTCTTTGCCCTTTTCGTCTATCCGTTGTTCACGCCGCTGCGAGGTCTTGGGACCCCGCCCGCGCGCGCCTAGAGCGCCTCGGCGCCCGAAATGATTTCGATCAGTTCCTTGGTGATCTGCGCCTGCCGCTGGCGGTTGTAGGTGATCGACAGCCTGTTGATCATGTCGCCGGCATTGCGCGTCGCATTGTCCATCGCGCTCATCTTGGCGCCCATCTCGCCGGCCGCGTTCTCCAGCAGCGCCCGGAAGATCTGCACCGCGATGTTGCGGGGGATCAGGTCGGAGAGGATCTCGCCCGGCTCCGGCTCGTATTCATAGACCGCGGTGGCGCCGTTGCCTGTCGCGGCGGCGGCCGAGGCCTGTGCCGCCGGGATGATCTGCTGCGCCGTCGGGATCTGGCTGATCACCGACTTGAACTGCGAATAGAACAGCGTGCAGATGTCGAAGCCGCCCTCGTTGAAGAGGTGGATGACCTTGCGCGCGATAGCGTCGGCATTGACGAAGCCGAGCGCCTTGACCTCGCGCAGGTCAACGCGCTCGAGTATCAGCGAGGCATAGTCGCGGCGCAGGATGTCGTAACCCTTCTTGCCGACGCAGATGATCTTGACCTGCTTGCCGTCGGCCAGAAGCCTGCGGATATGATCGCGAGCAAGCCGTGCGATCTGCGAGTTGAAGCCGCCGCACAGGCCGCGCTCGGCGGTGCAGACGATGAGCAGATGCACATCATCCCGGCCGGTTCCGGTCATCAGCGCCGGGGCATCGCCGCCGCCGCCGATCGCCTGGGTGATGTTGGCCAGAACCGCGCCCATGCGCTCGGAATAGGGTCTGGCTGCTTCCGCCGCCTCCTGCGCGCGACGCAGCTTCGCCGCGGCGACCATCTGCATCGCCTTGGTGATCTTCTGCGTCGCCTTGACCGAGGCGATGCGATTACGAAGGTCTTTTAACGAAGCCATGCTTCAAACCTGATCCCGTGCGTCCGGCTTCGTTCAAGCGAAGGTCTTGGCGAAGGCGTCGATTTCCGCCTTCAGCTTGGCGCGCAGATCGTCCGACAGCGCCTTCTCCTTGCGGATGCCGTCGAGGACATCCTTGCCGGCCGAGCGCATGTGGCTGAGCAGTCCATGCTCGAACTTGCCGACCTGGTTGAGCGGCAGCTTGTCGAGATAGCCGTTGACGCCGGCGAAGATCACCGCGACCTGCTCTTCCGTCTTCAGCGGCGAGAACTGCGGCTGCTTCAAGAGTTCCGTCAGGCGCGAACCGCGGTTCAAGAGGCGCTGCGTGGCGGCGTCGAGGTCCGAGCCGAACTGCGCGAAGGCCGCCATTTCGCGGTACTGCGCGAGTTCGCCCTTGATCGAGCCTGCAACCTGCTTCATCGCCTTGATCTGCGCCGAGGAGCCGACGCGCGACACCGACAGGCCGACATTCACCGCCGGACGGATGCCCTGGAAGAACAGGTTGGTCTCGAGGAAGATCTGGCCGTCGGTGATCGAGATCACGTTGGTCGGGATGTAGGCCGACACGTCGTTGGCCTGCGTCTCGATGACCGGCAGCGCGGTCAGCGAGCCGGCGCCGTTGTCGTCGTTGAGCTTGGCGGCGCGTTCGAGCAGGCGCGAATGCAGGTAGAAGACGTCGCCCGGATAGGCTTCGCGGCCCGGCGGACGGCGCAGCAAGAGCGACATCTGGCGATAGGCGACGGCCTGCTTCGACAGATCGTCATAGCTGATGAGTGCATGCATGCCGTTGTCGCGGAAATATTCGCCCATGGTGCAGCCGGCGAACGGCGCCAGGAACTGCATCGGCGCCGGGTCGGACGCGGTGGCGGCGATGATGATGGAGTAGTCGAGCGCGCCGCGCTCCTCCAGCACCTTGACGAACTGCGCAACGGTCGAGCGCTTCTGGCCGACGGCGACGTAGACGCAGTAGAGCTTTTCCTTCTCCGGGCCGTTGTCGTGCACCGACTTCTGGTTCAGCATCGTGTCGAGGATGATGGCGGTCTTGCCGGTCTGGCGGTCGCCGATGACCAGCTCACGCTGGCCGCGGCCGACCGGGATCAGCGCGTCGATGGCCTTGAGGCCGGTCGACATCGGCTCATGCACCGACTTGCGCGGGATGATGCCGGGCGCCTTGACGTCGACGCGCTTGCGCTCGGTGGCCTGGATCGGACCCTTGCCGTCGATCGGGTTGCCGAGCGCGTCGACGACGCGGCCAAGCAGGCCCGGACCGACCGGAACGTCGACGATGGCGCCGGTGCGCTTGACGGTGTCGCCTTCCTTGATGTCGCGGTCGTTGCCGAAGATGACGACGCCGACATTGTCGGCTTCGAGGTTCAGCGCCATGCCGCGGATGCCGCCCGGGAACTCGACCATCTCGCCGGCCTGGACATTGTCGAGGCCGTAGACGCGGGCGATGCCGTCACCGACGGACAGAACCTGACCGACTTCGGAGACCTCGGCCTCCTTGCCGAAATTCTTGATCTGGTCTTTCAGAATTGCGGAAATTTCCGCGGCGCGGATGTCCATCAGCCGACCTCTTTCAGTGCAAGCTTGAGCGAATTGAGTTTGGTTTTGAGCGACGTATCGATCTGGCGCGAGCCCATCTTGACGATCAGTCCGCCGAGCAGCGACGGATCGACGGTCATGGCGATGGCCACATCCTTGCCGGCGATGCTCTTCAGCGTCGCCTTCAGTTCAGTCTGCTGCGCGGCCGTCAGCGCATGCGCCGAGGTGACCTCGGCGGACGCCTCGCCGCGATGGTCGGCGGCGATCTGGCGGAACGCCTTGATCATGCCGGGCACCGCGAACAGGCGACGGTTCCTGGCGACGACGCGCAGGAAATTGCCAACGAGACCGGTTATGCCTGCCTTGTCGGCAATGGCCGCGATGGCCTTGGCCTGGTCCTCGCTGGAGAACACCGGGCTGTCGATCAGCCGCTTGAGATCGTCGCTGCCGTTGAGCATCACCTCGAAGCTCGTGAGGTCGGCCTCGACCTTGGCGACTGAATTGTCCTGCAGAGCAAGCTCGAACAGCGAGCCTGCGTAGCGTTCTGCGACAGCTGAGATTGGCGATGACGATTGGGCCACGGACCGTCTTTTCTCTTGTCTGACAGGCCGCAGATTGTTGGCGCGAGCGGGAACTCTGGCTAAATCTTTGACCTTACTGCATTTTTCCAAGCACGGAGGTGCGGCTTCCGCTATCCCCGGTCGAAAGTCGATTGCCGTCTAGCACAGGCTTTTTAAGACCGCAATGCATCGTCCGGCATGGTTTTCAGGCACTTTTGTCGCATCAGGCGGCAGAGTCCAGCGGAAGTGCTGGATTCATGGCACAAAGCCGAAGGCGAAGGCGAGTGGCAGGGCCGCAAGCGCCAGCTCGACAACGATCGAAACCCAGTTGAACGGCGTGTTGGCGCCGTCCGACATCATCGACAGCAGGCGGCCGAAAGCGGTGAAGAGCCACGAGAAGCCCAGCGCCATGTAGAGCAGCGGCTGCGCCAAAAGGATGCAGCACAGGCTGACGCCGAGATAGAAGCCCGACATGCGGCCGCGCCCCTCGGCGATCGCCGCCGCCTTCTCCGGCCTGGGCTGCAGCCGCAGCACGCGAAAGGCGAGTCCCGGCGCCAGGAACAGGAATAGGCCGAGCGCCAGGGTCACGACAGCGCTCGACCAGGCCAGCCATTCGCCCTGGCTCGCGGGCCACGGAAACGCGAAATCCATCTTATCCCCCTCGTAAAGTCTTGTTCTGAAATTGCCGGCATTCTAGCGGAGGAAAACCGGCACGCCAGATGGCGGCCGGCACATTAGAAAAGACGCACCAGACGAGCGGCTGGTCACGACAGCGCGAAGTCGACCGCGGCCTCGGCATGGATGCGTGTGGTGTCGAACACCGGAACGTCGAAATCGCCCTGGCCGATCAGCATGGTGATCTCGGTGCAGCCCATGATGACGCTGTCGACCTGATCGGTGCGGCGCATCCGGCCGACCTCGTCGAGATAGGCGGATTTTGATTCTCGCCTGACGATGCCCTGGCAGAGCTCGTCATAGATCACCTTGTGCACCATCTCGCGGCCGGCCTGGTCCGGCACCACGGGCTCGAGGCCGTATTTGTCTACGAGACGGCTTTTGTAGAAATCCTGCTCCATGGTGAGGCGCGTCGCGAGCAGCGCCGGACGCCTAACCCCAGCTTCAACGACAGCGCGTCCGGTGGCGTCGGCGATATGGATGAGAGGGTTCGAGATGGCCGCCTGCACCGCGTCGGCCAGCTTGTGCATGGTGTTGGTGCAGATCACCAGGCCTTCCGCGCCGCCCGCCTCCAACCTTCGGGCCGCCTCCACCAAAAGCGCGGCGGCGCCTTCCCAGTCGCCCGCATGCTGCCGTTCGGCGATCTCGGCGAAATCGAACGACCACAACAACAGCTTTGCCGAATGCAGCCCGCCCAGCCGCTCGCGCACGATCTCGTTGAGCAGGCGGTAATAGATCGCCGTCGATTCCCAGCTCATGCCGCCGATCAGGCCGAGGGTTTTCATAGGCGAGCACTCCGCTGAGCTGTCTTTCTCGTTTATAGGAAGCTCTGCGGGTCGATGTCGACCTGCACGCGCACCGAGCCGCGCAGCTTCGGCCCCTCCGCCAGCATGGCGCGGATGAAACCCTGCATATCGGCGCGCCGTTCACCCTGGACAAGCAAGCGGAAGCGGTGACGGCCGCCGATCAGCGACAATGGCGCCTCGGCTGGGCCGAGCACGAACAAGTCCGAAGCCTGGGGCGCCGCGCGCCGCAAGCCTCGCGCATGGCCCTCGGCCTCGCCCCGCGTCGCCGCGCTCACAATGATGCCGGCGAGCCGGCCGAACGGCGGCAGCCCTGCACGCTCGCGCTCGGCGATCTCGCGCTCGTAAAAAGCTTCCGAATCGCCCGAAACGATCGCCCGCATCACCGGGTGATCCGGCTGGTAGGTCTGCAGCAGGCCAAGGCTCTTCTTGCCGGTGCGGCCGGCGCGTCCCGTCACCTGGCTGAGCAGCTGGAAGGTGCGCTCGGCGGCGCGCGGATCGCCATTGGCAAGCCCGAGATCGGCGTCGACCACGCCGACAAGCGTCATGCCGGGAAAATTGTGACCCTTGGCGACGAGTTGCGTGCCGATGACGATGTCGGCTTCGCCATTGGCGACGGCTTCGAGCTCGAGCCGCAACCGGCGCACGCCGCCCAGAAGGTCAGACGACAGCACGATGGTGCGCGCGTCCGGGAAATGGGCGACCACTTCCTCGGCGATTCGCTCGACGCCGGGGCCGCAGGCCACCAGATGGTCGAGCGTGCCGCATTCCGGACAAGCCTCCGGCCGCCGCTCATTATGGCCGCAATGATGGCAGACGAGCTGGCCGCGAAAGCGATGCTCGACCAGCCAGGCCGAACAGACCGGGCAGCCGAAGCGATGGCCGCAGACGCGGCAGAGCGTCAGCGGCGCATAGCCGCGCCGGTTGAGGAAGAGCAGCGACTGCTCCTTCCTCTCCAGCGTGCGCTGCATCTGTTCCAGCAGGACCGGCGACAGGAAGCCGCCGCGCGCCGGCGGCGAGCGCCGCATGTCGATCGACTTCAGATCGGGGAGCGCGGCTTCCGCGAAACGCGACGACAGCACGGCCCGGTCGTAGCGGCCCTGGCTGGCATTGACCCGGCTTTCCACCGACGGCGTCGCCGAGGCGAGCACGACGGGAAAGCCGCCGATATGGCCGCGCACCACCGCCATGTCGCGCGCATTGTAGAAGACGCGGTCTTCCTGCTTGTAGGCGGGATCGTGCTCCTCGTCGACGACGATCAGGCCGAGTTCCTTGAACGGCAGGAACAGCGCCGAGCGCGCCCCGGCGACGACGCGCACGCCGCCCTCGGCCACTTGCCGCCAGACGCGTTCGCGCATCCGCGGCGGCAGGTCCGAATGCCACTCCGCCGGCTTGGCGCCGAACCGGTCCTGGAAACGTTCGAGGAAGGCATGGGTCAACGCGATTTCCGGTAGCAGGATCAGCACCTGCCTGACCTTGTCGAGGGCCGCCGCCACCGCTTCGAAATAGACTTCCGTCTTGCCCGAGCCGGTGACGCCATCGAGCAGAGTGACGTTGAAGGCATCGGCAGCGATTGCCGAGCGCAGCCTGTCCGCCGCAGCTTCCTGGTCCGGCATCAATTTCGGCATTGCGTGAGAAGGGTCGGGCGCGGCCACGACCGGCCGCGGCGGGATCATCACCGTCTCGAACACGCCCTGCGCCCGCAATCCGTCGATCACGGTCGAGGACACGCCCGCCGCATGCGCCAGGCCCGAGCGCGTCCAGGCCAGCCCGCCTTCGGCCGTCTCCAGCACGCGTCGCCGCGCGTCCGTCAACCGGTCCGGCTCGGCCAGCGTGCGCTGCAATCCCTCGATCCAGGGCTCCGGGTCGAACGCTTCGGGAGCGCGGAGTAGCATCCGCGCGACCATGCCTGGCGCCGACAGCGTGTAATGCGCGATCCAGTCGACGAAGCGGCGCATGGCCCGGTCGATCGGCGGGCAGTCGAAGACCTCCTCGATCGGCCGCAACTTCTTCGCGTTGACCGTCTCGACCGCGCCGTCCCAGACAATGCCCGCGACCTGGCGCGGCCCGAGCGGCACGCGCACGATCGAGCCCGGCACCACGCGCATGCCGGGCGGCACGGCATAGGTGTAGGGCCGTTCGGCAGGCATCGGCACCAGCACCGGCGCGGCCGCGACAAAGGGCGAATCTTCGATCATCAGGCGTGACCTTGCCCTGACTTTGGTCTAGATCAAAGGGGACCCTCTCATCTGCCTGGCGCCCGCCGGGCAATCCCCAAGGAGACAGCCATGAAGTTTTTCGTCGACACCGCTGACATCAAGGAAATTAAAGAGCTGCACGATCTGGGGCTTCTCGACGGCGTCACCACCAACCCGTCGCTGATCCTGAAATCGGGCGGCAAGATCGCCGAAGTCACCAAGCAGATCTGCGACATCGTCGAAGGCCCGGTCTCGGCCGAGGTCGTGGCGACCGAATTCAATCAGATGATGGCCGAGGCCGAGGTGCTGGCCAAGATCGCGCCGAATGTCTGCATCAAGGTGCCGCTGACGCTGGACGGGCTGAAGGCCTGCAAGACCATCCGCACCGAGATGAAGCGCATGGTGAACGTGACGCTGTGCTTCTCGGCCAACCAGGCGCTGCTCGCCGCCAAGGCCGGCGCTTCGTTCATCTCGCCCTTCGTCGGCCGCATTGACGACACCGGCTCGGACGGCATGGAGCTGATTTCCGAGATCCGCACCATCTACGACAATTACGATTTCAAGACCGAGATCCTGACCGCCTCGGTGCGCACGGTGAATCACGTCAAGCAGGCGGCGCTGATCGGCGCCGATGTCGTCACCGCGCCGCCGGCGACGCTGAAGGCGCTTGTCAATCATCCGCTGACCGACAGGGGCCTCGCCGCCTTCCTCGCCGACTGGGCCAAGACCGGCCAGAAGATCGGCTGAGACCGACATCTCGCCAGACCAGAAAAAGGCCGGGTGACCGGCCTTTTTTCTTGGCAAAGTGTCTATACCTTGGTGGGTCGCATGCCTTGGCGATTGGCCGGAGCGCCCATCGCGATCGTCATCCACGGGCGAAGCAAGGAGCGAAGCGACGCGGCGCAGACCCGAGGATCCATGCCGTGACATACGAGCGTCGCAACGGCGCAGAATTCTGCTCCGCTGCACCTTCGCGTTGAGGTAACGGAATGGATCCCAGGGTCTCCGCGACGCCGCTTCTTGGCTGCTCCGCCCAGGGATGACGAAGTCGGGGAAGCTTCGGCCAATCCCCGGCGAGGAATTAGGCTTTCTTGCCGTGCTTGGCCAGATCCTGCGCGATCGACAGCCGCAGCAGATCGGCCAACTCGCGCGCCGCGCGGTTCTCGGCATCGATCTGGGCGCGATAGGCCGCGAATTCCTGGCGCGGCCGGTCGAAGGACGACGGGATCGAGCGCTTGCCGACGGCAATCACCGTGTTGGTCGCGGTGTCCCTGAGCACATAGGTGGCGGTCAGCGTGACCGTGCCCGCCGTCGGCTCGTCTTCCTGGGTCTGCACCTGCACGATGGCCGCCGATTCGACCAGTTCGGTGACGCCGAGATCGAGCGTGTAGGCCGGCGAGGCCGGCTCGCCCGAGCCCTGCCCGAAAGCGAAGATCAGATTGTTGCGCACCTGCTGCGCATAGCGGGTGTTGACCGGCTTGATCGAGATCGAGGCGAGCTCGGCGGACGCGCTGAGCTGCGATCCGGGCGACAGCGGCTGGTTGGAATAGAGCGGCCGCACGGTGCAGGCCGAGACCAGCGCAAGCGCGGCGACCATGCCGCAGACCGCCAGGCGGCCGCGCAGGCGGATCGCTTGTGGCTTCACCGGATCAGGCAACGACATTGACGATCCTCTGCGGGACGATGATCACCTTGCGCGGAGCCTTACCCTCCAGTGCTTTTTGCACGAAGTCGAGAGCCAGCACCGCTTTTTCGACGGCACCTTGATCCGCGTCGCGGGCAATTGTCAAATCCCCGCGCTTCTTGCCGTTGACCTGCACCGGCAGCACGATCTCGTTGTCGACGACCAGCGCCGGATCGTAGACCGGCCACGGCCGCTCGGCGACCATCTCGGTCCCGCCCAGCGCCTCCCAGCATTCCTCCGCCAGATGCGGCATGACCGGCGCGATGATGTGCACCAGGATCTCCACCGCCTCGCGGCAGGCGCCCTTCAGCGCAGCATTGGCCTTGCCTTCGGCGACGTCGTTGAGCGGCGTCGCCAGCGCATTGGCAAGCTCATAGATGCGGGCGATCGCGCGGTTGAAGCCGAGCTTCTCGATGTCCTCGCCGACCGCCCTCAGGATCTTGTGCGCGGCCTTGGACACGGCGCCCGCATCGCCATCCTTCGCCGCTGCCGGCTTTACGCCGGGCAGAGATTCGGCGGCGATCTGCACCAGTCGCCAGATGCGCTGCACGAAACGGTGCGCGCCGGCCGCGCCATCGTCTGTCCACTCGACGTCGCGCTCCGGCGGCGAGTCCGACAGCATGAACCAGCGCGCCGTGTCGGCGCCGTAGCCGTCGGTGATCTCTTCCGGGCTCACCGTATTCTTCTTCGATTTCGACATCTTCTCCAGCGCGCCGATCGTCGCCTCCTCGCCGGTGGCGATCTCAAAGGCGAGGCGCTTGCCGCCGACATCCTCGAGCCTGACCTCGCTCGGCGACAGCCAGCGCCCGTTGTTGGACGGGCCGCCGACACGGTAGGTCTCGTGCACCACCATGCCTTGCGTGAACAGGCCCTTGAACGGCTCGGCGAGATTGAGGTGACCGGTCTCGCGCATGGCGCGGGTGAAGAAGCGCGAATAGAGCAGGTGCAGGATCGCGTGCTCGATGCCGCCGATATACTGGTCGACCGCCAGCCATTCATCGGCCGCTTTCGGCTCGGTCGGCTCATTGGCCCAGGGCGCGGTGAAGCGGGCGAAATACCAGGACGAATCGACGAACGTGTCCATCGTGTCGGTCTCGCGTCGCGCGTCGCGGCCGCATTGCGGGCACTTCACATGCCGCCAGGTCGGATGCCGGTCGAGCGGATTGCCCGGACGGTCGAACTCGATGTCGTCGGGCAGCTTCACCGGCAGGTCGGCCTTCGGCACCGGCACGACGCCGCAGGCTTCGCAATGGATCATCGGGATCGGGCAGCCCCAGTAGCGCTGGCGCGAGATGCCCCAGTCGCGCAGGCGGAAATTCACCTTGCGCTCCGCCATCGGCCGGCCGCCGATCGTCTTTGCCTCCAGCAGCTTCGCCACTTCATTGAAGGCCTTTTCGGGCTTCATGCCGTCGAGGAAGCGCGAATTGATCATCACGCCGTCGTCGACATAGGCCTCCTCGATGACCTGGAAGGTCTTGGCGTCGCCGTCTTCGGGCATCACCACCGGGATCACCGGCAGGCCGTATTTGTTGGCGAAATCGAGGTCGCGCTGGTCGCCCGACGGGCAGCCGAAAATGGCGCCCGTGCCATATTCCATCAGCACGAAATTGGCGACATAGACCGGCAGCGTCCAATTCTCGTCGAACGGGTGGACGACGCGGATGCCGGTGTCGAAGCCCTTCTTTTCGGCCGTCTCCAGCGCCGCCACCGAGGTGCCCATATGGCGGACTTCCTCGATGAACTTCGCCAGCTCGACATTCTCCTCTGCGGCCTTCCTCGCCAGCGGATGGTCGGCGGCGACGGCCATGAAGGAAGCGCCGAAGATGGTGTCGGGCCTCGTCGTGTAGACTTCGAGCTCATGCGCGTCGCCAACCGGTTTTGCCAACGGCCAGCGGATCAGCAGGCCTTCGGAGCGGCCGATCCAGTTGTGCTGCATCAGCTTGACCTTCTCCGGCCACTCCTCGAGCAGGTTGAGCGAATCCAGCAGATCCTGCGCGAAGTCGGTGATCTTGAAGAACCACTGCGTCAGCTCGCGCTGCTCGACCAACGCCCCCGAGCGCCAGCCACGGCCGTCGATGACCTGCTCGTTGGCGAGCACCGTCATGTCCTCCGGATCCCAGTTGACCTTGGAGGATTTGCGCGTCACCAGCCCCTTCTCGACGAAGTCAAGGAACAGCATCTGCTGGCGGTGATAGTAGTCGACGTCGCAGGTCGCGAACTCGCGCGCCCAGTCGAGCGACAGGCCCATCATCTTGAGCTGCTCGCGCATGACGGCGATATTTTCGTAGGTCCAGTCCTTGGGGTGGACCTTGTTCTGCATGGCCGCGTTTTCAGCAGGCATGCCGAAGGCGTCCCAGCCCATCGGATGCAGCACGTTGAAGCCCTTGGCCCGCTTGTAGCGCGCCACCACATCGCCCATCGTGTAGTTGCGGGTGTGGCCGATATGGATCTTGCCCGACGGATAGGGGAACATCTCGAGCACGTAGTATTTCGGCTTCGGATCGTCGTTGCGAGCCTCGAACAGCTTCTTTTCGGCCCAGGCCTTCTGCCATTTGGGCTCTGACGTGCGCGGATTGTAACGTTCGGTTGCCATCGGATGTTTTTCACTTAAAAGCAGGTGCGCGGTGCTGGATTAAGGCGTGTGTTGATATTCAGGTCAGGCCGGCATTCGCAGGCCGGCATCGCCCGAATATCGACACGCCCAGGCCGGCAGCCGAGACAATGTCGTCGCGGTGTTCACCATGGATTGCCGGACCCGTCAACTGCGGCGAGCCGGCCCGGCCATGAAAACTATAGGCAGGATAGTGGCATGACGAACGCCGTAGAGCAGCTTCACGCGGTCAAGGCGAAGATAGCAAGCGCCGAGCGCGAGGCAAGGCGCGAGCCCGGCGCGGTCACCCTGGTGGCGGTGTCGAAGACCTTCGCGGCCGAGGACATCCGCCCTGTGATCGAGGCCGGCCAGCGTGTCTTCGGCGAGAACCGCGTGCAGGAAGCGCAGGGCAAATGGCCGGCGCTGAGGGAGGCATTTGCCGATCTGGAGCTGCATCTGATCGGCCCGCTCCAATCCAACAAGGCCAAGGAAGCCGTCGCGCTGTTCGACGTCGTCGAGACCGTCGACCGCGAGAAGATCGCCGCGGAGCTTTCAAGGGAAATGACCAGGCAAGGCCGGACGCCAAGACTCTATGTCCAGGTCAACACCGGCTCCGAGCCGCAAAAGGCAGGCATCGAGCCGCGCGAGGCGGTCGCCTTCGTCAAGCGCTGCCGCGACGTTCATGGCTTGGCCATCGAAGGCCTGATGTGCATCCCCCCGGCCGATGAGAACCCCGGCCCGCATTTCGCGCTGCTGGAAAAGCTCGCTCGCGAGGCCGGCGTTGAAAAACTGTCGATGGGCATGTCCGGCGACTATGAGACTGCGATCGCCTTCGGCGCGACCAGCGTCCGGGTGGGATCGGCGATCTTCGGCAGCCGGTAGCCTGCGCCCCGTATCTTGCGCCGGTATCGATTGATATCTGCGGCTACCGCGTTATATCTAGCCAAGCTAGCTAGGAGCAGCAAGATGAACTGGCATCTTCAGGACGCGAAGAACAATTTCTCGAAAGTGGTCCAGCGGGCGCGAACCGAGGGACCGCAGACCGTGACACTTCGCGGCGAACGTGCCGCGGTCGTCCTCTCCGCAGACGACTACGATCGCTTGGCCGGGAAGAAGAAATCGCTCGTCGAGTACCTATTGAGCGGTCCAGGTTGGGACGAGGAGTTTGACAAGGAAATCACCCGTCGCTCGGACACGATTATCCGGGACATTGATCTCTGATGTATCTGCTGGACACGAACGTCGTGTCGGACGTGCAAAGACGGTTGCCTAAGCCGACTGCCTGGATAGCTTCGATTGATCCGGCGTCGATCAACCTTAGTGTCATTACGCTGGGTGAGATCGAGCGAGGAATCGTCAAACAGCGTAAGATCGACCCTGAAAGGGCGGCTCGGCTCGATATCTGGCTGCGAGAACTTCGAAGAGACAATACGGACCGCATTCTCGCGATCACGGAGGAGGTCGCTCTTGCCTGGGGTCGCATAACGGCGGGACGCACACGGGGGAGCGCCGACTCGCTTATCGCGGCGACCGCCCTCGTGCACGACCTGATCCTGGTCACGCGAAACGTCGCCGACTTCGAGGGCGTCGGCGTTACAGTCCTCAATCCCTGGGAAGTCTGACCGTTCTGGGATCCGCCGGCGGGCAACTTCACGCCAAGTTGACTACCGTGGTTGTGCCAGCGCTTGAAACGAAACGGCCCGTTCCTATTTGCTTGTGGTCACTCACTCCTTCTCTCGGGGAATCCCACCATGCGCTACAACCAGCTTGGCAATACCGGCCTTTTCGTTTCCGAACTCTGCCTCGGCACCATGACGTTCGGCGCCGCCGGCGAGAATGCCCAATGGGGGCTGATCGCCAGTCTCGACCAGAAGGGCGTCAACGAGATCGTCGCCCGCTCGATCGCCGCCGGCGTCAATTTCTTCGACACGGCGGATGTCTATTCCTTCGGCCAGTCCGAGCAATTGCTCGGACAATCGCTCAAGGATCTCGGCATCAAGCGCTCGGACGTCATCATCGCCACCAAGGTGCATGGCGCGATGGGCAACGGCCCGAACGAGCGCGGCTCGTCGCGCGGCCACATCATGGATTCCGTCGACGGCAGCCTGAAGCGGCTGCAGCTCGACCATATCGATCTCTACCAGTTGCATGGCACCGACACGGTGACGCCGATCGACGAGACGCTGCGCGCGCTCGACGATCTCGTCGCCAGCGGCAAGGTGCGCTATGTCGGCGTCTCCAACTGGCAGGCCTGGCGCATCGCCAAGGCGCTGGGCATTGCCGAGCGCAAGGGCTTCGCCCGTTTCGAGACCATTCAGTCCTATTACTCGATCGCCGGCCGCGATCTCGAGCGCGAGATCGTGCCGCTGATCAACGAAGAGAAGCTCGGCCTGATGGTCTGGTCGCCGATGGCCGGCGGACTGCTCTCCGGCAAATACGGCCCTGGCGCTCCCGGCAATGGCGAGGGCCGCCGCGCCTCCTTCAACTTCCCGCCGGTCAACGAAGACCGCGCCTGGGCGGCGGTCGCCGTCATGCGCGAGGTGGCGAAGAAGCATGACGTCAGCGTTGCCACCGTGGCGCTTGGCTACGTGCTGGCAAAACCTTTTGTGATGAGCGTCCTCATCGGCGCCAGCCGCATGGACCAGCTCGAGCAGAACCTCGCCGCTACCGGCTTGCAGCTCGATGCCGACGATCTTGCCAGGCTCGACGAGGTGAGCGCGCTGCCCGCCGAATATCCCGGCTGGATGCTTGAGCGGCAGAGTGCCGGCCGGCGTCCGGCGCCGTTCGTGCCGAAGGCGTGATCTATCTCCAATAGGCTGGTTTTTTTCGGGAGCCGCGCTGTCTAAGCGCGGCTCTTCCATTTCAGAGCCGGACAGTTTCCGCGAGAAAGTCGAGAAAGGCCCGCACCCGCGCCGGCAGATGCTTGCCGTGGCCGACATAGACGGCGTGCGTCGGCTCCTCGTCGCCGGGATTGAACGTCTCCAGCAGCGGCACGAGCCGCCCTGCGGCGATGTCGGGCTCGACATGCCAGCGCGCCAATCTTGCGATGCCCGCTCCGGCCAATGTCGTCAGCCGCATCGCTTCGCCATCGGTCAGCGACATGTTCCCGACGATCGGCAGGATGATCGATTTGCCCGCGGCATCAATGAAAGGCCAGCCGTCGATATGCCTGGCGAAGCCGAAGGCGAGCATGTTGTGGCGGGCAAGGTCGGACAATGCGCGCGGCGTGCCGCGTGCTGCGAGATAGGCGCGGGACGCAACCAGCACCATCCGGCTCTGGCCGAGCTTGCGCGCCACCAGGCGCGACTCGCTAAGCGGTCCGGCGCGTATGGCGACATCGGCCCGCTCCTCCAACAGGTTGATGACATTGTCGGTCAGCACCGCTTCGACGGAAATCTCGGGATAGCGCTCCAGGAAACGCGGCAGCAATTCCATCAGCCGGTGCTGGCCGAACGGCACATAGGAGTTGACCCTGAGCTTTCCGCGCGGCGCGGCGCCTGCGGCCGCCTCGCGTTCCGCCGCATCAAGATCGGCAAGGATACGCAGGCCGCTGTCGTAAAAGCTGGTTCCCTCCGGTGTCAGTTGCAGCTTGCGTGTCGAGCGGCTGACCAGCCGCGCGCCGAGCCGCGCCTCCAGCCGCGCGATCAGCTTGCTCACCGCCGAGGGCGTCATGCGCAAGGCCCGCGCCGCGGCGGAAAAACTGCCCGTCTCGGCGACGCGGACGAACACTTCGATCTCGCCGGAGCGGTTGATTTCGGGTCGCGCCATTTGTGAATTTATTTCACAGAAAATATGCCCATTGCAAGACTGGTTCACAGCTCGACGGATCACGATCTTCGGCATCGGGGCGCGGGACTTGGGCGTCCTTCAGCACCAAACGGATCCTGCCATGCCCCTTGCTCTTTATGCCCTCACCGCCAGCGCCTTCGGCATCGGTGTCACTGAATTCGTCATCATGGGTCTGCTGCTCGATGTCAGCGCCGATCTCGGCGTCTCGATCTCGGCCGCGGGCCTGCTCATTTCCGGCTACGCGCTGGGTGTCGTCATCGGCGCGCCGCTGCTTGGCGCCTTGACCGGCCGGCTGCCGCGCAAGACCTTGCTGCTTGCGCTGATGGTGGTCTTCACCGTCGGCAACTTGGCCTGCGCACTGGCGCCCGACTACTGGACGCTGATGGCGGCGCGTGTGCTCACCGCCTTCGCCCACGCCTCCTTCTTCGGCGTCGGCTCCGTCGTCGCCACCAGCTTGGTCGCGCCCAACAGGAAGGCCTCGGCCATCGCGCTGATGTTCACCGGCCTCACCGTCGCCAACATCCTCGGCGTGCCCTTCGGCACCTGGCTCGGCCAGGCCTATGGCTGGCGCTCCACCTTCCTCGCCGTCACGCTGGTCGGCGTCATCGCCTTTGCCGTGATCGCGCTGCTCGTGCCGCGCGACGAACCGGTAGCAGCAGACGAAGAGGAAAGCTCCGAAGGCACGCTCGCCGTGCTCGGCCGCCGGGCGGTGCTGCTCGGCCTCCTGACCACGGTGCTGAGCTGGGTCGGCGTCTTTGCTGCCTTCACCTATCTGGCGCCGATCCTGACCCGCGTCACCGGCTTTTCCGAGGGAGCCGTCTCGCCGATCCTGCTCGTCTTCGGCGGCGGGCTGGTCGCCGGCAACCTGCTTGGCGGACGCCTCGCCGACCGGCACCTTGTGCCGACGGTCGTCGGCACGCTGGTTGCGCTGTCGGCGGTGCTGTTCCTCATGACCGCGGCGATCCATCAGCCGATCACGGCGATCATTGCCGTGGGCCTGCTGGGTGCCGCCGCCTTCGCCACCGTCGCGCCGCTGCAGATGTGGGTGCTGGAGAAGGCCAAGGGCGCCGGCCAGGGCCTGGCCTCCTCCTTCAACATCGCCGCCTTCAATCTCGGCAACGCCATCGGCGCTTGGCTCGGCGGCTTCGTCATCGATCACGGCCCCGGCCTCGGCGCCGTCCCCCTCGTCGCCGGCCTGGTGCCGATCGCCGCGCTCGGCGTGGTGCTCATGGCGCTGCGTCTCGAACGCGGCAGCGCGATCGGCAAGCCGGTCACGGCGCAGTGCTGAACGCCGATCCCTTCGACATCCAATCAGGAGAAAAAAGATGGATTATCGACCTCTCGGCGCCTCCGGCCTGAAAGTGCCGGCGCTTTCCTTCGGCGCCGGAACCTTTGGCGGCTCCGGTCCCCTCTTCGGCCATTGGGGCAACAGCGACGCGAAAGAGGCGCGCCGGCTGGTCGACATCTGCCTGGAGGCGGGCGTCAATCTTTTCGACACGGCCGATGTCTATTCCAACGGCGTCTCGGAAGAGGTGCTTGGCGAGGCGATCAGGGGCCGTCGCGACGCGGTGCTGATCTCGACCAAGACGTCGTTGCCGATGGGCGACGGTCCGGCCGACTGGGGCTCGTCGCGCTCCCGCCTGATCCGCTCCGTCGACGCGGCGCTGAAGCGTCTCGGCACCGACTATATCGACCTTTTGCAGCTCCATGCCTTCGACGCCTCGACACCGATCGAGGAAGTGCTGTCGGCGCTGGACGACCTCGTGCGCTCCGGCAGGCTGCGCTATGTCGGCGTCTCCAACTTCTCCAGTTGGCAGGTGATGAAATCGCTCGGCCTGGCCGACAAACACGGCTACCCGCGCTACGTCGCGCATCAGGTCTATTATTCGCTGGTGGGCCGCGACTATGAGTGGGAACTGATGCCGCTCGGCCTCGACCAGGGCGTCGGCGCCCTGGTGTGGAGTCCGCTCGGCTGGGGCCGGCTGACCGGCAAGATCCGCCGCGGCCAGCCCTTGCCGGAAAAGAGCCGGCTGCACGGCACAGCCGATTTCGGCCCGCCGGTCGAGGACGAGCATCTTTTCAAGGTGGTCGATGCGCTGGAAGCGGTCGCCGCCGAGACCGGCAAGACCGTGCCGCAGGTCGCCATCAACTGGCTCCTGCAGCGGCCGACCGTGTCGTCGGTGATCATCGGCGCGCGCAACGAGGAACAGCTCCGCCAGAACCTCGGCGCCGTCGGCTGGACGCTGACGCCCCAACAGATCAAGGCGCTCGACGAAGCGAGCGCGGTGACGGCGCCCTATCCCTACTTCCCCTATCGGCGCCAAGAAGGCTTCGCCCGGCTGAACCCGCCGGCGGTGTGATCGCCGGCGCTGAAGCTGCCCCCTCAGCGCGAGCGTGAACGCGCGAGATTAGCCGCAGCCCTCTGAACTTCGTCATCCACGGGCGAAGCAGCCGCGAAGCGGCGTCGCGAAGACCCGAGGATCCATTCCGTTACCTCGATCGTAGGCGCGGCGAGCAGAATTCTGGATCGCCGCAACGCTTCGAAGTCACGGAATGGATCCTCGGGTCTGCGCCGCGTCGCTTCGCTCCTTGCTCCGCCCGTGGATGACGAAGTCACAGGCGTTTCCGCCAAACATTCGACGTCCAGAGAACTTCTGGGCAACGCCTCAGTGCACCAGAAACTCCCCATCGACCTTCCGCCACTCATTCGGCGCGACGAGCCTCTGGTGGGTATACGTCACCGAATGCAGCGGTCCGTCGAGCTTGGTCTTCCAGAATTCGATGAAGCGGATCAGCACCGGGAATTGCGGCGCTATGTCGTAATCCTGCCAGACAAAGCTTTGCAGCAGGTGCGGGTGGTCCGGATAGTGGTAAAGGATCTTGGCCGTGGTCAGCCCATATCCCCTGAGCATCAGGTCCATTTCGGAATTGTCGCGCATTGCGTTTCCTTGGTTGATTCTCCTTCCTCCCAACGCCGAATTGTGCGCACGGTTGCTTAACTGTCTATGGTTTTTTGCGAGGTCCCTAAAAATTTTTCTCATTAAAACAGGCGGTTAGCAGCCGCCCAGCGGGAGTGCTAGTAGCCTTGGGCGCTTGCCCCTGCGTCATCCCGCCGCGCGAATCCAACGTCTAATATTGCCGCCACGACGGAACTGTTAATAATGCCCGCGAATTCGCGGCCGTTTTGCCGCGATGCCGCTGGCGGCTCAAGCCGGCGAGAGTGGTTTGGGAGGAAAGCAGAAAATGTCCGATGTGCATGTCCACCGCGTCCAGCCGGCGTGGAAGAAGAACGCGTTGATCGACAACGATACCTACCTCAAATGGTATGCCGACAGCGTGAAGAACCCGGACAAGTTCTGGGGCAAGCACGGCAAGCGCATCGACTGGTTCAAGCCTTTCACGAAGGTCAAGAACACCTCGTTCGACGGCAAGGTCTCGATCAAGTGGTTCGAGGACGGCCAGACCAACGTCTCCTACAATTGCATCGACCGGCACCTGAAGAAGCGCGGCAACCAGACCGCCATCATCTGGGAAGGCGACAATCCCTACGACGACAGGAAGATCACCTACAACGAGCTTTACGAACATGTATGCCGGCTCGCCAATGTGATGAAGAAGCACGGCGTCAAGAAGGGCGACCGCGTCACCATCTACATGCCGATGATCCCGGAAGCGGCCTATGCGATGCTCGCCTGCACCCGCATCGGCGCCATCCATTCGATCGTCTTCGGCGGCTTCTCGCCGGACGCGCTCGCCGGCCGCATCGTCGACTGCGAATCGACCTTCGTCATCACCGCCGATGAAGGTCTGCGCGGCGGCAAGACCATTCCGCTGAAGGACAATGCTGACAAGGCGATCGACATCGCCGCCAGGAACTTCGTGATGGTCAACAAGGTCGTGGTCGTGCGCCGCACCGGCGGCAAGGTCGGCTGGGCTCCCGGTCGCGACGTCTGGTATCACGACGAAGTCGCTTCGGTGAAGGCTGAATGCAAGCCGGAGAAGATGAAGGCAGAGGATCCGCTGTTCATCCTCTACACCTCCGGCTCGACCGGCAAGCCGAAGGGCGTCCTGCACACCACCGCCGGCTATCTCGTCTATGCCTCGATGACGCACCAATATGTCTTCGACTACCATGACGGCGACGTCTATTGGTGCACCGCCGATGTCGGCTGGGTGACCGGCCACAGCTATATCGTCTACGGACCTCTGGCCAACGGCGCCACCACGCTGATGTTCGAGGGCGTGCCGAACTATCCCTCCCAGGCGCGCTTCTGGGAGGTCATCGACAAGCACAAGGTCAACATCTTCTACACCGCGCCGACGGCGCTGCGCGCGCTGATGGGCGCCGGCGACGGCCATGTGAAGAAGACCTCACGCAAGTCGCTGCGCGTTCTGGGGTCGGTCGGCGAGCCGATCAACCCGGAAGCCTGGGAGTGGTATTTCAACGTCGTCGGCAACGGCAAGGTGCCGATCGTCGACACATGGTGGCAGACCGAGACCGGCGGCATCCTGATCACGCCGCTGCCCGGCGCCACGGACCTGAAAGCCGGTTCCGCCACCCGGCCCTTCTTCGGCGTTCAGCCGCAGCTGGTCGACGGTGAAGGCAAGGTGCTGGAAGGCGCCACCGACGGCAATCTCTGCATAACCGATTCCTGGCCGGGCCAGATGCGCACCGTCTATGGCGACCACGAGCGGTTCGTGCAGACCTATTTCTCGACCTACAAGGGCAAGTACTTCACCGGCGACGGCTGCCGCCGCGACGCCGACGGCTATTACTGGATCACCGGCCGCGTCGACGACGTCATCAACGTCTCCGGGCACCGCATGGGCACGGCCGAGGTCGAATCGGCGCTGGTCAGCCACGACAAGGTTTCCGAGGCCGCGGTCGTCGGCTATCCGCACGACATCAAGGGGCAGGGAATCTACTGCTATGTCACCCTGATGGCCGGAGAGACGGGCAGCGAGGATCTGCGCAAGGAACTCGTCGCCCATGTCCGCAAGGAGATCGGCGCCATCGCCACGCCGGACAAGATCCAGTTCGCGCCCGGCCTGCCCAAGACCCGTTCCGGCAAGATCATGCGCCGCATCCTGCGCAAGATCGCCGAGGACGATTTCGGTTCGCTGGGCGACACCTCGACCCTCGCCGACCCGGCCGTGGTCGACGACCTCGTCGTCAACCGCCAGAACAAGAGAGGCTGATGGCCGGCGAGACGATCCTCGGCTCCGTCAGCCAGCTCTGGCGCTATCCGGCGAGCTCGCTCGCCGGCGAGCGGCTCGACGCCATTTCGGTCGGCACGACGACTGTCGATGGTGACCGGCTGTTTGGACTGGTCGATGCTTCCGACGGCGAGATCGCAAGGCCAGACCGCGAAACAAAGTGGCACAAAGTGCCGCTTATTCGCACCCGGCTGAGCGGGGCCCCGATGAGCAAGGAATGGCGCCTGGAAGTCGCCGTGCCCGGCGGCGGCTGGCTGCCGGCGCCCGACCCGGAAAGCGACCGCGCGATTTCGGCCTTCCTCGGCTTCGCGGCCTCCATCCGTCCGTTCGGCGCTGAGAACGCGGCGCCCTTCCATACCGGGCCGCTGACCGCAGCCCGCTATGCCAAAACGCCGATCCATCTGCTCACCACTGCCTCGCTGGCCCGCCTGAAGGCCCTGCATCCGGAGGGCACGCCCGATCCGCGCCGCTTCCGGCCCAACATCGTCGTCGACATGGCGCCTGTCGAAGGCGCCTTCCCGGAGACGGAATGGATCGGAAGAAAGCTCGCGGTCGGCGATCTTGAACTCACCGTCTCCGAACCCTGCCGCCGCTGCGGCTTCACCATCATCGCCCAGGACGGCTTCGACACCGACCCCGGCATCCTGCGCAACCTGGTTCGCCACAACGCCCACAATCTCGGCGTCTACTGCACCGTCGACCGGCCGGCGCGGATCGGGATCGGCGCGCCGATGCGCTTCCTCTGACCTGCCCTCTTGTCTTTTGCTGCAACGCACCCCATCATTGGGGTGTGTTCAACAAACCGAAAGGAGGTGATCCGATGTCGAGTGATTTCGTTTTCCATAACGTGAGCTCTGCGGATTGCACTTCCGGGAAGCAGTCTTCCCGTTAAGGCGCGAGACGCGCGGCAGGTAACCCGAAGGGGTTGCCGCCAGGAGCCGCGTCATGGACGGAAACACGGAAGGCCGCCTGCTTCGTCAAGAAGCGGCGGCCTTTTCCGTATGAGGCGTGTCTCCCGAAGGTGGGAACCGGTTTTGGGAGAAATGCGTAAAGTCAAAAACGTAAAAGCGCATGGAGCGAATCTGAAAGATCGCGACGCGCTTTGGGGTCGGCGCTGCAGGTCAGCGGCTGATTGTGAGCTTCTCGATATTGCGGCTGATTTCGCCGAAGGCATGGGACAATTCGGCGCCGTTGGCGGCCTCGTAATAATGCTTGAGCGACGAGGTGTCGTCGGTCGCGCAGTCCTTCAACACGGACTTGGCCTGATCGCGTTCGGTTGCGGTCATCGCCAGATCGTTGAGATCGAAGCGATGGTGAATATCTCGATGCCGTCGCGCTTCATGTTATCGCAGATGTTTTCGGCATTGGCGCGCGACTTCTGACCTTGATCCTGCGACCTGGACGCGCCGCGTCCGCCGGCAAAGGCGGTGTTGAACTGGCCGTCCGTCATCAGAATGGCGATCTTGGCCACCCTGTTGCGATCGAAGTTGGCGGGGCCGGCGCCTAGGCGAGCGCTCGATATAGCCGTACGCCAGGATGGCGAGAGCATGTAATAGCCCCACTGCGCGGCAATGCCGCCTGCGGTCACGCCCCCGGCCTGAAAATGTTCGATCGCCGTCACCAGCTTGTCCTCATCGGCAGTAAGCGGAACCAGAGTGGCCGTGGGGCATACCTTCACACGGTAGTCGCGGTTGACCTTGGCCAGATAGATCCTGCCCTGATTGTCGCGCCGTTGCGTGTAGGGCCCGTCCGACGAGTAATCGACGTAGCCGTCCTTGTCCTTGCGCTCGGTTGCGCAATTGTCGGACACCGTGGCAGAAACCGGCACCGCGGTATCGATCGGCGGCGGCACTTTCGGCCCCATCTCGGTCTCCACGAAGACCGTGTCGGCCAGGCGGCCGGTGTTGACGGCTTCGGCATAGGGGATGATCGACACCCGAATCCGGGGATCATTGGGGTCCCGATTCTGATCCAGGAGACCCTTGACCGTCTGTGACGCGGCGGTCCTCAGGTCGCCGATCTTGTTGGTCTTGGCGCGCCAGTCGGGAGCCATCGAACCGGTAACATCGAGCATCATCGCCACCTCCACCGTCTTGTCCGAGTAGAGCGCGGTGGTCGAAGCGGTCACGCGGCGCATGCTGTCGGTGCTGAACAGCGGAAAGAAGAGGCCGACATCGGCATGCGCATCGGCCTGCACGGTGTTGGCTGTCCTGTCGACCGTAAGCTTGTCCAGCACCACCTGGTCGGCCTGCATCAGGATGCCGGCGGTGCCGTTGGCGTCGAGGAATGCCTGCACCGTTTTGCTGGCGTCGGCTTCCGTGATGACGCCGAGGGTGAGATCGCGGGCCGTCGAGGTCACGGCCGCGTCGACGACACCCTGCAAGCTCGAGCTCGCATTGTTGAGTTGCGAGATGTTGACCGCGAATCCCACCCCCAGCGCGAGGACAGACACGGCAGCTCCGAACAGAACCGCGAAATTGCCTTCGCGATTCCGGCTAAAGCCGTCCACCCCACGAACGACACCTCTGAACTGCCGCATGCCTTCCGCCTCCACTGTCTGCGGCGCTGCGCCGCTCGGCAAAGGCGTTGCAGGATTTCGGCCAGAAGCCGCCGAAAGACGCTTAACAGGCGGTTAGTGCATTGTTTCTGCTTGCTTTCGGCAAAGTTGAGGGTGAACAGGAAGTTAACGAGAATGCGCTGGCGAAGCCAGCTTCATGAAGCGCTTACCATGATCTTGAGGACTGTCGCGTCCGATCCCTGTTTGGCACGATCGGGCTGTGCCGAAGCGGGTCGGCGGCCCCGATGAAACATGGCACGGCGCAGGGTCTGTCGAGCCTAGGCTAACATCTGCGCGCTCACCGTCCGATCGACGCCGTGATGCGGAGGATTGAAGCGATTGCCTTCCTGCTCGTAGGTCCACACCTTGAAAAGAGAGAGCCGGTGCGGACCGAAACTGTGCAGCAGCGGCACGTCGGTGGCGTCGCGGCCGCGCGCGATGACGACCCGGCCGATGCGCGGCCGGTTGTGGCGCGGGTCGAACGTGTACCATTTGCCGTCGAGGAAGACTTCCATCCAGGCAGAAAAATCCATCGGGGCCGGATCGGCCGGCACGCCGATATCGCCGAGATAGCCGTTCACGTAGCGCGCCGGAATGTTCATGCATCGGCAAAGCGTGATCGCCAGATGCGCGAAATCGCGGCAGACCCCGACACGCTCCTCATGCGCCTGGGCCGCCGTGCGGGTGGCGCGAGCGTAGCCGTAGCCGAAGGAGAGCCGGCTGTTGACATAGTCGACGATCGCCTGAACGCGCGCCCAGCCGGGCGGGAGCTGGCCGAAAAGCTGCCAGGCGATGCTGCCGAGGTGGTCGGTCTCGCAATAGCGGCTGCCGAGCAGATAGGTCAGCACGTCGTCGGGCAGTTCCGCGACCGGCGTTTCTCGCGCCAGCGTGTTGACCTCGTCCGTCTCGCCGCTGTCCTCGATCACCGCGTCATAGAGGATGCGGAAGCTTCCGGCGGGCGCCGTGAAGCGACGGCAGATATTGCCGTGGCGGTCGTGATAAGTCCGGGTCGGCACCGAGGGCGAGGTCAGGACCCGCGTTTGCCGCTTGATGTCGGCATGCCGGTCGGGATGGATGTCGAGAAGCGAGATGATCGGCGTCGCCGCCGCGCATTCGATGGCGATTTCATAGCCGAGCCGGATCAGCATCGCATGCCCCCTTGGTGGTTTTGGCTCCGTGGCGATTTTGGAAGACAGCCTCTTCAACGCAACGAACCGGAGGTTGTTCCCGTGCGAAATTGAAATGGTGGGTATCTCGCCTTCTCAGCCAGTGCTGGCCGGTCTAAACTGGGTACCACGTTTCGCCCTCCCCGAAAACGATTCTCCAGGAAATCCGATGTTCGCAGGCTCAAAGTTCGCCGCCTTCCTGTTCGACATGGACGGCACGGTGCTCAATTCGATCGCCGCGGCGGAACGGGTGTGGACGAAGTGGGCGGAGCGTCACGGGCTGGACATCGCCACCTTCCTGCCGACCATCCATGGCAAGCGGGCGATCGAGACGATCGGCGGATTGATGCTTCCGGGCGTCGATGTGGTTGCGGAAGCCGATGCGCTGCTCAAGGCCGAGGCGGACGACCTCGAAGGCATCGTCCCTATCCCCGGCGCCGTCTCGTTCCTGGAATCGCTGCCGCCGGAGCGCTGGGCCATCGCCACCTCGGCGCCGCGCGAGCTGGCGCTGCTGCGCATGCAGGCGGCCGGCATCCCAGTTCCCGCCATGATGGTAACGGCGGAAGACGTGACCCATGGCAAGCCGGCGCCGGATTGTTTTCTCCTGGCGGCAAAGCATCTTGGAGTCGAGGCGCGCGACTGCCTGGTCTTCGAGGATGCGCCGGCAGGCATCGCGGCGGGCGAGGCTTCCGGCGCCTCGGTGATGGTGATCAGCGCCACGCACGTCCACCCGCTCGTCACACCGCACCCGACGATCCGTTCCTATGACGAGATCGGCATTGCGGTCGACGAAAGTGGTTTCATCGTTTTGTCGCCGACACGGGCTGCGGCCTAGTCCCTCGTACAGGGACTTTGACGGATTGCAGGCTTGTCGGCAGGTGAAATTTTCACCGTTCGTTTCGCCAAATCAACCAGACCTTCGAGATCGGCCGAAGCTTACGAACTTCGTCATCCACGGGCGGAGCGACGCGCAGCGGAGCGCAGACCCGAGGATCCATTCCGTGACCTTGGCCGAGGAATGCAGCGGAGCAGAATTCTGGACCGCCGAAACGCCTCGACGTCACGGAATGGATCCTATGGTCTGCGCGCGTCGCTTCGCTCCTTGCTTCGCCATAGGATGACGAAGTGATGACCTTTCACCAATCCTCAACGCATGCAATCTGCGTGACCACTATTCGGCAGATTCCGCTCGGAAACCGGTTCCTGTCAGAAGTCGCTGGTGAGGCCCTTCACCTCCCAATCGCCATAGCGGCCGGGTTCCTTGCCGCCGCGGCCGCCGATTTCCTTCGGCAATTTTGCCTCGGCCTCGCGATATTCCCTGCGCCTGGCCTCGGCCTCCGCCAGCGCGCGGCTCGCGGCCGGCGTCAGCATCTTTCGCGGCCCGTCGCCATCGCCCGCGGTTTCGGTCTTGTTGGTCAGTTCGGTCATGCGATATTCCCTGCCGATTGAAACGGAGCCCGGCCTTTCCCATCATATAGCCATGACCCCAAAAGGATCGACCCCATCTCCCCGAACGGATGAAACGATGAACACGCTTCGCACCGCCATGCTGCTTGCCGCGATGACGGCGCTGTTCATGGGCGTCGGCTATCTGATCGGCGGCTCGGGCGGCATGGTCATCGCGCTTTTGATCGCCGCCGGCACCAACCTGTTCAGCTACTGGAACGCCGACAAGATGGTGCTGTCGATGAACCACGCCATCGAGGTCGACGAGAAGAATGCGCCCGAATATTACGCGATCGTCCAGGCGCTGGCCAAGCAGGCCGGCCTGCCAATGCCGAAGACCTATCTGATCGACAACCCGCAGCCCAACGCCTTCGCCACCGGCCGAAATCCCGAGAATGCCGCGGTGGCCGCGTCCACCGGCCTGCTCCAGCGCCTCTCGCACGAGGAGGTCGCGGCGGTGATGGCGCATGAGCTTGCCCATGTGCAGCATCGCGACACGCTGACCATGACGATCGTGGCGACACTTGCCGGCGCGATCTCGATGCTAGGCAACTTCGCCTTCTTCCTCGGCGGCAGCCGCGACAACAACAACCCGTTCGGCTTTGTCGGCGTGCTGGTGGCAATGCTGGTGGCGCCCTTCGCCGCCATGATCGTGCAGATGGCGGTGAGCCGCACTCGCGAATACGAGGCCGACCGGCGCGGCGCCGAGATCTGCGGCAATCCGCTGTGGCTGGCCTCGGCGCTCGCCAAGATCGCGCACGGCGCCGAACAAATCCCCAATGAGGATGCCGAGCGCAACCCGGCGATGGCGCATCTTTTCATCATCAACCCCCTGCATGGCGAGCGCATGGACAATCTGTTCTCGACCCATCCGAGCACCGAGAACCGCATCGCGGCGCTACAGGAGATGGCAAGCGAGATGGGTCGTGCGTCGCCTGCCAATCGGCGCGAGGCTTCCGCGCGGCCCATCCAGCCCGAGGAGGCGTCGGCCGGTCCATGGGGTAAGCGGACGGAACCCGCGCCGCCTGCCGGCCCGCCGCCGCCGAAACCCAATCCGTGGGGCCGCAACCCGACCGGACCGCGCCGGTCGAAAGGTCCGTGGTCGTGACGCCGCCGAGGCGCGGACAGCCAGGCAATGCGCAACACAAGGCCGGTGAGGAGATAGCCGGCCTTGCCGCGCGCAAGGCGGCGGCGCGACTGCTGGCCGCCGTCATCGATGCCCGCACGCCGCTCGATGGATTGACCGACAACGAGCACGGCCACCCGCAATACAAGGCGCTGGACGGCCGCGACCGCGCGCTGGTGCGCGCCATCCTGGTGACCGCGCTGCGCCATCGCATGACCATTGCCGGGCTGCTGTCCAGGCGGTTGGAAAAGCCCTTGCCGGCCAATGCCACGGCACTCTCGCATATCCTCAATGTCGCCGCCGCGCAGATCCTGTTCCTCGACGTTCCGGACAGCGCCGCCGTCGACCTTGCCGTCACCCACGCCAAATCCGATCCGCGCACCACCCGCTTCTCCGGCCTCGTCAATGGCGTGCTGCGTTCGCTGGCCCGCGCCAAGGACGCCGAGCTTGCCCCGGCGCTTGCCGCCACCAGCGAGGCGCCGCAATGGTTTGCCGAGCGGCTGACCGCCGCCTACGGAGCCGACAAGGCGCACGCCATCCTTGCCGCGCATCGCCACGAGGCGCCGGTCGATTTCACCGTCAAGGCCGATCCAGCGCTTTGGGCCGAGCGCCTGGGCGGCATCGTTCTGCCGACCGGCACCGTGCGTGTCGAAAAGCTGTCGGCCAATGTCATCGACCTGCCCGGCTTCGCCGACGGCGCCTGGTGGGTGCAGGACACGGCCGCAAGCCTGCCGGCGCGCCTGTTCGGCGAAATAAGCGGCAAACGCGTCGCCGACCTCTGCGCCGCGCCCGGCGGCAAGACGGCGCAGCTTATCCTGGCCGGCGCCAGCGTTACCGCTGTCGACACCTCGAAGAACCGGCTGGCGCGGCTGAAGCAGAATCTCGACCGCCTCGGCCTGACGGCCGACCTGGTCCAGACCGACCTCCTGGATTACCGGCCGGCGGATCTGTTCGACGCCGTGCTGCTCGACGCGCCTTGCTCCTCGACCGGAACCGTGCGTCGCCATCCCGATGTGCCCTGGACCAAGACCATGGCGGATGTCGAGAAGCTCGCCGCTCTTCAGCGCCGCCTCCTTGCCCATGCCGACGGTCTCGTCAGGCCCGGCGGCCGCATCGTCTTTTCCAACTGCTCGCTCGACCCAATCGAAGGCGAGGAGCTTTACCGCGCCTTCCTTGCCGAAACCCCCGGGGTGATCGACGACCCGATCCGCCCAAGCGAGTTCGCCGAGGTCGATCCGTTCCTTACATCTGCGGGCACGCTGCGCACGACGCCCGCCGACCTAATGCTTGAATCGCCGGGGATTTCCGGTCTGGACGGCTTCTTCGCGGCCCGGATGAGACGGGACGGTTGAGTCGTTATCTCGCAAAAACTTGCTGACTTTTTTAGGGATCGGTACCGGCAAAGCGGCGTGAAGCGGTTCACTTCGGCGAAATCCGCCTTCGCATAAGTTCTTGAATCGCATAAGCTTGCGCTTGGGTAATGGGGACATCTGGAGGGCTATTGGCACTTGTTGCCGGCAACACGACGCGTCTATGGACGCTCGTCGCGAAGGAGTTCTGGCGCAAGACGCGCCGGCGTTTGCGCGCCGGTCCGGTCTATCGCTGGCGCTATTCCGGGCGCACGCCCGAACGCGTCCTGATCGCCCCGCCGGATTTGCGGCTCGCCGATCCGCAAATCGCCCTGGAGATTTATTACGGCCGCTACCCGCTGTCCGGCCATCTGGTCGAGACCGGCGGCACCTCGCCCTTTCAGCTCGACGTGCCCAATCGCGGCTGGCAGAAATCGCTGCATGGCTTCCGCTGGCTGCGCCACATGCGCGCCGCCGGCACCGAGCTCGCCGCCGCCAATGCGAGAGCCCTGGTGACCGACTGGATTGCCATGCACGGCAACCAGATTTCGGGCATCGCCTGGGAGCCGGGAACGACGGCCAAGCGCGTGATCGCCTGGCTGCAGCATTCCTCGGTGATGCTGCAAGGCGCCGAATTCCCGTTCTATCGCGCCTTCCTCAAATCGCTTGCCGTGCAGATTCGCTACCTGCGCTCGGTGGCGCGCGAGATGCCGGACGGCGAGGCCAGGCTGCGCGCCCGCATCGCGCTCGCCTTCGCCGCGCTGTCGCTGCCGGCGCCGGCTTCGGCGCTGCGTTCGGCGACGCGCAACCTGGCCGAGGAGCTGGAGCATCAGATCCTGCCCGATGGCGGCCACATCTCGCGCAAACCGATGGCGGTGCTGGAGCTGCTCGCCGATCTCCTGCCGCTGCGCCAGACCTATGCCAACCAGGCCGAGGCGCCGCCGGCGGCCCTGATCGGCGCCATCGACCGCATGTTGCCGGCGCTGCGCTTCTTCCGCCATCAGGACGGCAGCCTTGCCCGCTTCAACGGCATGGGCGCCACCATCCATGACCGCATCGCCACCATCCTGCGCCATGACGACACGGTAGGCGCGCCGCTGCTGCACGCGCCGCATTCCGGCTATGAGCGCCTTTCGATGGGCGGCGTGACGGTGATCGCCGACACCGGCCTGCCGCCGCCGATCGACGTCTCCAACGCCGCGCATGCCGGCTGTCTCGCCTTCGAGCTCTCCTCCGGGCGCCAGCATTTCATCGTCAATGCCGGCATCGATACGTACGGCGCCCCGGAATTCCGGCCGCTGGCGCGCGCCACCGCCGCGCATTCGACCGCCACGATCAACGACACCTCGTCGGCGCGCTTCAGCCATTCGCTGCGGGTCAGCGACCTTTTGGGCTCGCCGCTGATCGGCGGCCCGCAGCATGTGCCCTGCAAGCGCCTCGACCAGAAGGGCATGCAAGGCTTCGTCGCCCGCCATGACGGCTATGTCCAGCAATTCGGCTTCCTGCATGAGCGCGAGCTGAAGCTCGGCACGAACGGCAACGTGCTTGCCGGGCGCGACCGGTTCCTGCGCCCGGGCAATGCCGCGATCCGCAACAACGGCCGCGACTTCGTCACGGTGCGCTTCCATGTCCACCCCGACATCAGCCTGCTGCAGGACGACCACGGCCGGCTGACCCTTGCCGCCGCGCAGGGCGACAGCTGGGTCTTCACCTGCGCCGAAGTGGTGCCGGAGGTCGAGGAATCGATCTATTTCGCCGGCCTGAGCGGCCCGCGCCGCAGCCGGCAGATCGTGCTCGCCTTCAAGGCCTCGGAGATTGCCGAGGTCCGTTGGCAGCTGACCCGCACCGCTATCGCCGGCTATCCCGAAAACAACTGAGCCTGCTCGGCAAACGCTGCGTGCCTGATCCCGGATTCACTTGATTTCCGGGGCTCATATGCTAGGGCCGGCCAACGTCCCTTCCAACAGTTCTGAAAGGCCGCCCGCCATGGCCGTGCCCACAAAAAACATTCCGGCGCCGGATCTCGTTCCGGTGCGCCGCGCGCTGCTTTCCGTCTTCGACAAGACCGGCCTGGTCGAATTCGCCAAAGCGCTCGCCGCCGCCGGCGTCGAACTGGTTTCGACGGGCGGCACGGCCAAGACCATCGCCCAGGCTGGCCTCGCGGTGCGCGACGTTTCCGAGCTCACCGGCTTCCCCGAAATCATGGACGGCCGGGTGAAGACCTTGCATCCTTCGGTGCACGGCGCGCTGCTCGGCATCCGCGACGATGCCGATCATGCCAAGGCCATGCGCGACCACCACATCGAGCCGATCGACCTGGTCGTCTCGAACCTCTATCCGTTCGAGGAAGTCCGCCGCTCCGGCGCCGGCTATGCCTCGATCGTCGAGAACATCGACATCGGCGGGCCGGCGATGATCCGCGCCTCGGCCAAGAACCACGCCTATGTCGCCATCGTCACCGACCCGGCCGATTATGCATCGGTGATCAACGCATTGGAGATGAATCTCGGCTCGCTGTCGCTCGACTTCCGCAAGAAGCTGGCGGCCAAGGCCTTTGCCCGCACCGCCACTTATGACGCGGCGATTTCCGGATGGTTCGCAGAGGAGCTCCAGATCGAGCACCCGACGTGGCGCGCGTTCGGCGGCCGTCTCGACCAGGTGATGCGCTATGGCGAGAACCCGCATCAGAATGCGGGCTTCTATCTCTCGGGCGACAGGCGGCCCGGTGTCGCCACCGCCAGGCAGTTGCAGGGCAAGCAGCTCTCCTACAACAACATCAACGACACCGACGCCGCCTTCGAGCTGGTCGGCGAGTTCGATCCGGCCCGCTCGGCGGCGATCGCCATCATCAAGCACGCCAACCCCTGTGGCGTCGCCGAAGGCTCGTCGCTGAAGGCGGCCTACGCCAAGGCGCTGGCCTGCGACCCGGTCTCGGCCTTCGGCGGCATCGTCGCCATGAACCGCATCCTCGATGCGGAAGCCGCGGAAGAGATCGTGAAAACCTTCACCGAGGTCATCATCGCGCCGGATGCCACCGATGAAGCCGCCGCGATCGTCGCGGCTAAGAAGAATTTGCGCCTGCTGGTCACCGGCGGCCTGCCCGACCCGCGCGCGGCCGGCACGACGGCGAAGTCGGTCGCCGGCGGATTGCTTGTGCAAAGCCGCGACAATGCCGTGGTCGACGACCTCGAATTGAAAGTGGTGACGAAGCGCGCGCCGACGCCGGCGGAACTGGCCGACCTCAAATTCGCCTTCCGCGTCGCCAAGCACGTCAAGTCCAACGCCATCGTCTATGCCAGGGATGGCGCGACGGTAGGCATCGGCGCCGGCCAGATGAGCCGCGTCGATTCCTCGCGCATCGCCGCCCGCAAGGCGCTGGACGCGGCGGCAGCCGCCGGCCTCGCCGAACCGCTGACCAAGGGTTCGGTCGTCGCCTCGGACGCCTTCTTCCCCTTCGCCGACGGGCTCTTGTCGGCGATCGAGGCCGGCGCCACGGCGGTGATCCAGCCCGGCGGCTCGATGCGCGACGACGACGTCATCGCCGCCGCCGACGAGCACGGCATCGCCATGGTGTTCACCGGTGTAAGGCATTTTAGGCATTGAGCGATCTTCCCCTTCTCCCCTTGTGGGAGAAGGTGGATCGGCGCGCGGCGCCGAGACGGATGAGGGGTGTTCCAGCGGAGTGAGACGTCGGAAAACTGAAAGATACCAGGCGCTTACTTCTTCCGCGCAGCGATCCTTCCAGCACCCCTCATCCGTCGCCTTCGGCGACACCTTCTCCCACAAGGGGAGAAGGAAACAGCGCTACCGCTTGTCCGCCGGATAGGGCGTCCCCGCCAGTATCGCCATGCCGATGCCTAGGAACAGGATGATCGCCGCCATGCCGAGCCGCGGCGAATCGCTCATCGTGGTGATGCTTGCAATCATGAAGGGCGCCAGGAAGCTGGTCGCCCGCCCCGCCAATGCGTAGATGCCGAAATAGCGGCCGGACTCGGCGGCGGTGACGCTGCGCGCCATGTAGGATCGTGACGAGGCCTGCACCGGCCCGAAGGCGAGCCCGATCAGCAGCCCGTACAGGATATAGGCCTTTTCGGCCGCGGTGCCGAACAGTCCGCCGGAATCGGTTGTCGGCAGCGGGATCAGGCCGAGCAGCGTGAAGCCCGGGCCGGTCGAGACGACGCCGATCGTGGCGACCGACAGCATCACCAGCGAGATCATCACGACATGCTTCGAGCCGAGCGCGGTATCGAGCCGCGCCGCGATCCAGCAGCCGAAGATGGCTACGATGTTGAGGATGATGCCGAACATGCCGATCTCGGTGATCGACCAGTGGAACATGCCGGCCGCGAATGTGCCGCCGAGCGCCAGCAGCGCATTGACGCCGTCCTGATAGATCATGCGCGCAAGCAGGAAGCGCAGGATGCCGCTGCGCTGGCGCACCTCGGCGAGCGTGGACCTCAGTTCGGACAAGCCCTCGCGCACCGCCGGTCCGATCGGGATTCCCTTGGTGGCGTCGGGCGTGAAGAAGAACATCGGCAGGATGAACAGGAAATACCAGCCGGCCGACATCGGCCCGGTGAAGCGCGCATCCTCGCCGAGCTTCGGGTCCAGCCCGAACAGCGGATCGAGGCCGATGAGGGTCTTGCCGGTTTCGAGATTGCCGGCCAGGAACAGCACGACGAAGATCAGCGCCACCATGCCGCCGAGATAGCCGAGTCCCCAGGCTACGTTGGAAATGCGGCCGATCTCCTCCTTCGGCACCAGTCGCGGCATCATGGAATCGTTGAACACGGTGGAGAATTCGGCCGCAACCGAGGCCAGCGAAAACAACAGCACGACCAGGAACAGGTTCGAGCCGGGTGCGGCGAACCACAGCAGGCTGAGGCTGACGATCTTGATCGTTGCGAAGAAGGCGATCCAGGGCTTGCGAGGCCCGGTCTGGTCGGCGATCGAGCCGAGCACCGGCGACAGCACCGCGATGCCCAGGCCCGCCGCGGCGATGCCGTAACCCCAGGCAGCCTGCCCGGCGGTCGGGTCGCTCGCCATGCGCGAGACGAAATAGGGGCCGAAGATGAAGGTGGTGACGACGGTGAAGAAAGGCTGGGCCGCCCAGTCGAAGAACATCCAGCCCCAGATGCCGCGCCCCGATGCCCGCTGCACTGTCTCTACTGCCGCCATGCTGATTCCCTCGGGCCGCTCGCGCCGGGCGCCATGTCTGCATGTTTTCCGGCGGTGGCGCAACAAGCGCCAGTTCCTCGCCCCACGAAGTGGGGAGAGGTGGCTCGGCGAAGCCGAGACGGAGAGGGGAATGCGGCGGGCTGTGGCAGGTTGATCAGTCGAGAAGGGCCTTCGCCCTGCGAAGCCCCTCTCCGGCCGCTACGCGGCCACCTCTCCCCCGCCTTCGGCGGAGGCGAGGAACTTCACATCCCCGTCAGGTCGGTCATCAGCCCGGACGCCACCGACAGCCGCGACACGGTGATGTCGCCGCCTTCGGTCAGCGCCTGCAGCCGCTCGCGGATGCGGGCGATGCGCTCGCCGCCGGCTTCCAGCCACGCCGCGACCGGATCCGCCGCCGCGCCATGCGCCGTCAGAGCCGCCACCGCGATGCCGCGACGGCCGACGCCGATCGTGTCGGTCGCGCGTGACAGCGCCAGCTGGTCGTAGTAGTCGGGCGGCATGATCGAGCGCGCCGCTTCCTCGACGCGCGGGATGCGGAAGGCGTCGCTGACGGCGAAGAAGGCCTTGGCCGCGCTGACGATGTCGGCATTGGCGGTGCGCGCGGTGAGCGCGATGTCGGGGATCAGCTCGGCCACCCCGGCCAAAGCGAGCTGCCCGGCGAGCTTCTCCGGCGCGCCACCCTTGAAC
>NZ_RZRY01000400.1:0-5876 GCF_003998035.1 Mesorhizobium sp. M2A.F.Ca.ET.039.01.1.1
CCCGTCACCACTCGGCTCGCGCTCCGCAGTTCCGCGGCGGCGGCAAGGCGCACGGCCCGGTCGTGCGCAGCCATGAGCACGAGCTGCCGAAGAAGGTGCGCGCGCTGGGCCTGAAGCATGCTCTCTCGGCCAAGGCCAAGAGCGCTTCGCTCATCATCGTCGACGAGCTGAAGCTTGCCGAAGCCAAGACCAAGGCCCTGGTGGCGAACCTCGAGACGCTGGGGCTGACCAACGCCCTCGTGATCGGCGGCGCCGAGCTTGACCAGAACTTCAAGCTGGCCGCGACCAACATTCCGAACATCGACGTGCTGCCCATCCAGGGCATCAACGTCTACGACATTCTGCGCCGCGGCACGCTGGTCCTTTCGAAGGCCGCCGTCGAGGCTCTCGAGGAGCGCTTTAAATGACCGACCTCCGTCACTACGACGTGATCGTCTCGCCGGCGATCACCGAAAAGTCGACCATGGCTTCCGAGCAGAACCAGGTCGTCTTCAACGTCGCCAAGAAGGCGTCGAAGCCGGAAATCAAGGCTGCCGTGGAAGCTCTCTTCGGCGTCAAGGTGACGGCTGTGAACACGCTCGTCCGCAAGGGCAAGATCAAGCGCTTCCGCGGCACGGTTGGCCGCCAGGGCGACGTCAAGAAGGCGGTTGTGACGCTGGCCGACGGCCAGTCGATCGACGTCGCGACGGGTCTCTGAGCAAGGCCGCGAGGACAGGACAATGGCACTTAAGAAATTCAACCCGATAACGCCGAGCACCCGCCAGCTGGTCATCGTCGACCGCTCGGGCCTCTACAAGGGCAAGCCCGTCAAGGGCCTGACCGAAGGCCTGACCAAGTCGGGCGGCCGCAACAATTACGGCCGCATCACGGCCCGCTTCATCGGCGGCGGTCACAAGCGTTCGTACCGCATCATCGACTTCAAGCGTAAGAAGTACGACGTCGTCGGCACGGTCGAGCGTATCGAATACGATCCGAACCGCACCGCCTTCATCGCGCTGATCAAGTATGACGATGGCGAGCTCTCCTACATCCTGGCTCCGCAGCGTCTTGCCGCCGGCGACAAGATCGTGGCCGGCGAAGCGGTCGACGTGAAGCCGGGCAACGCTATGCCGCTGGCCTCGATGCCGGTCGGCACGATCGTCCACAACATCGAGCTGAAGCCGGGCAAGGGCGGCCAGGTCGCCCGTTCGGCTGGCGGTTACGCGCAGCTCGTCGGCCGCGACCAGGGCATGGCGATTCTGCGCCTCAACTCGGGCGAGCAGCGCGTCGTGCACGGTTCCTGCATGGCCACCGTCGGCGCCGTGTCGAACCCCGATCACGGCAACATCAACGACGGCAAGGCCGGTCGCACCGTGTGGCGCGGCAAGCGTCCGCACAATCGCGGCGTGACCATGAACCCGGTCGACCATCCGCACGGCGGCGGCGAAGGCCGCACCTCAGGCGGCCGTCATCCGGTTTCGCCCTGGGGCAAGCCGACCAAGGGCAAGAAGACGCGGTCCAACAAGGCGACCGACAAGTTCATCCTGCGCTCGCGTCATCAGCGCAAGAGCTAATAAGAGGTAACGCCAAGTGACTCGTTCGATTTGGAAAGGCCCCTTCATCGACGGCTACCTTCTCAAGAAGGTGGACAAGGTTCGTGAAGGTGGTCGCAATGAGGTGATCAAGATGTGGAGCCGTCGCTCCACCATCCTGCCGCAGTTCGTCGGCTTCACCTTCGGTGTCTATAACGGCCAGAAGCACGTCCCGGTCTCGGTGAACGAGGACATGGTCGGCCACAAGTTCGGTGAATTCGCTCCGACCCGGACCTATTACGGTCACGGCGCGGATAAGAAGGCGAAGAGGAAATAATCATGGGCAAGGCCAAAGCTCCGCGCAGGCTTGCTGATAACGAGGCGCGTGCCGTTCTGCGCACGATCCGTATCAGCCCGCAGAAGCTGAACCTGGTTGCCGCGCTGATCCGCGGCAAGAAGGTCGCGACAGCGCTTTCCGACCTCGAATTCTCGGCCAAGCGGATTTCCGGCACGGTCAAGAAGACGCTGGAATCGGCGATCGCCAACGCGGAAAACAATCACGACCTCGACGTCGACGCGCTGGTCGTGGCGGAAGCCTATGTCGGCAAGTCGATCGTCATGAAGCGTTTCCACGCTCGTGGCCGCGGTCGCGCCAGCCGTATCGAAAAGCCGTTCTCACACCTCACGATCGTCGTTCGTGAAGTCGAGGAAAAAGGGGAGGCCGCATAATGGGCCAGAAAGTCAATCCGATCGGGCTGCGTCTCGGCATCAACCGTACCTGGGATTCGCGCTGGTTCGCGAACACCGGCGAGTACGGCCAGCTGCTGCACGAGGACCTCAAGATCCGCAAGTATCTTGAGAAGGAACTCAAGCAGGCCGCGATCTCCAAGGTCGTGATCGAGCGTCCGCACAAGAAGTGCCGCGTCACCATCCATGCGGCGCGCCCGGGCCTGATCATCGGCAAGAAGGGCGCCGACATCGAGAAGCTGCGCAAGAAGCTGACCGAGATGACGAAGTCCGAAACGCACCTCAACATCGTTGAAGTGCGCAAGCCGGAAATCGACGCCACGCTGATCGCCCAGTCGATCGCGCAGCAGCTCGAGCGCCGCATCGCGTTCCGCCGCGCCATGAAGCGCGCCGTTCAGTCGGCCATGCGTCTCGGCGCCGAAGGCATCCGCATCAACTGCTCCGGCCGTCTCGGCGGCGCCGAAATCGCGCGCATGGAGTGGTACCGTGAAGGCCGCGTGCCGCTGCACACCCTGCGTGCCGATGTCGATTACGGCACGGCCGAGGCAAACACGGCTTACGGCATCTGCGGCGTCAAGGTGTGGGTGTTCAAGGGCGAGATCCTCGAGCACGACCCGATGGCTTCCGAGCGCCGTGCAACCGAAGGCGATGCCGCGCATGGCGGCGGCGGTGCTGGTGGCGAGCGCGAACGCGGCCGTCGTCGCGAGAACGCCTGAGACATTTGAGAATTTGGAGTTAGAACGATGCTGCAGCCAAAGCGCACAAAGTTCCGCAAGCAGTTCAAGGGCCGTATCCACGGTACCGCCAAGGGCGGCACCAATCTGGATTTCGGCGGTTTCGGGCTGAAGGCGCTTGAGCCGAACCGCGTCACCGCGCGCGAGATCGAGGCGGCCCGCCGCGCGATCACCCGCGAGATGAAGCGAGCCGGCCGCGTCTGGATCCGGGTGTTCCCGGACCTGCCGGTCACCTCGAAGCCGACCGAAGTCCGCATGGGTAAGGGCAAGGGCGCAGTCGACTATTGGGCGGCGCGCGTGAAGCCCGGCCGCATCATGTTCGAGATCGACGGCGTCAGCGAGGAGACCGCGCGTGAGGCGCTGCGTCTCGGCGCCGCCAAGCTCTCGGTCAAGACGCGCTTCGTGCAGCGCATCGCAGAATAAGGACAGGCGATCATGAAAGCCGAAGACATCCGGACCAAGACCCAGGATCAGCTGACCGACGACCTGGCCGCGCTGAAGAAGGAGCAGTTCAACCTGCGCTTCCAGAAGGCCACCGGCCAGCTCGAGAAGACCGCGCGCGTGAAGCAGGTCCGCAAGGACATCGCGCGCATCAAGACCATCGCTGCGGAAAAAGCCGCGGCCAAGAAGGGTTAAGACCATGCCGAAGCGTATCCTGCAGGGCACCGTCGTCAGCGACAAGAACGAGAAGACGGTTGTCGTCAAGGTCGAGCGTCGCTTCACGCATCCGGTGATGAAGAAGACCGTGCGCATGACCAAGAAGTACAAGGCGCACGACGAGAACAACGCCCACAAGGTTGGCGACCAGGTATTCATCCAGGAATCGAAGCCGATTTCGAAGGACAAACGCTGGGTTGTCGTCTCTTCGGATCAGGCTTGATCCGGGCGAACGAATCGAATTTTGGACAGACCGGGGAGGGGTGAAAGCACCCGTCCCGTTAGAAAAGAAGAAGGCGGCCAGTCATGATTCAGATGCAAACAAACCTCGACGTCGCGGACAATTCCGGCGCCCGTCGTGTCATGTGCATCAAGGTGCTGGGCGGCTCGAAGCGGAAGTACGCCTCCGTCGGCGACATCATCGTGGTGTCGATCAAGGAAGCCATTCCGCGTGGCCGCGTTAAGAAGGGCGATGTGATGAAGGCGGTCGTGGTTCGCACGGCCAAGGACATCCGCCGTCCGGACGGCAGCGTGATCCGTTTCGACAAGAACGCGGCCGTTCTCGTCGACAATAAGAAAGAGCCGATCGGCACCCGTATCTTCGGACCGGTTCCGCGCGAGCTGCGCGCCAAGAACCACATGAAGATCATCTCGCTCGCGCCTGAAGTGCTGTAAGGAGCCGGACCAATGCAAAAGATCAGAAAAGGCGACAAGGTCGTCGTGCTTGCCGGCAAGGACAAGGGCCGTTCGGGCGAAGTCCTGTCGGTGCAGCCGACGGAAGACACCGCGGTCGTCCGCGGCGTGAACCTCATTCGCCGTCACCAGAAGCAGACCCAGTCCCAAGAGGGCGGGATCATCACCAAGGAAGCGCCGATCCACCTGTCGAACATCGCGCTGGCCGACCCCAAGGACGGCAAGCCGACCCGCGTCGGCTTCACCATCCAGAAGGACGGCAAGAAGGTGCGCGTCGCCAAGCGTTCGGGAGAAGTCATCAATGGCTAAGGCTGAAACCAAGCAGGCAACTGCCAAGAACGAGCCGCGCCTCAAGAAGGTCTATCAGGAGACCATCCGCAAGGCGCTGCAGGAGCAGTTCGGCTACGACAACGAGATGCAGGTTCCGCGCATCGACAAGATCGTGCTGAACATGGGCGTCGGCGAAGCAACCGCCGATTCCAAGAAGCCCTCGGTCGCGGCCGAGGATCTCGCGCTGATCGCCGGCCAGAAGGCCGTCGTCACCCGCGCCCGCAACTCGATTGCCGGCTTCAAGGTGCGCGAGAACATGCCGATCGGCGCCAAGGTCACGCTGCGCAAGGAACGCATGTACGAGTTCCTCGACCGCCTCGTGAACATCGCGCTGCCGCGCGTTCGCGACTTCCGCGGACTGAACCCGAAGAGCTTTGACGGCCGTGGCAACTACGCCATGGGCATCAAAGAACACATCGTGTTCCCGGAGATCAACTACGACAAGGTTGATCAGGTCTGGGGCATGGACGTCATCGTTTGTACGACGGCGAAGACGGATGACGAGGCCAGGGCTCTGCTCAAGGCCTTCAACTTCCCCTTCCGCCAGTAACGGCAGCGAAAAAGGAAAAATCTGAAATGGCAAAGACCAGCTCAGTCGAGAAGAACAACCGGCGCCGCAAGCTCGCCGACCAGTACGCCGCCAAGCGCACGGCGCTCAAGGCCATCATCATGGATCAGTCCAAGCCGATGGAAGAGCGTTTCCGCGCCCAGTTGAAGCTGTCGGCGCTGCCGCGCAACTCGGCCAAGATCCGCATCCGCAACCGTTGCGAAGTCACGGGGCGTCCGCGTGCCTACTATCGCAAGCTGAAGCTTTCGCGTATCGCGCTTCGCGATCTGGGCAACACCGGCCAGATCCCGGGCCTGGTCAAGTCGAGCTGGTAAGGAGACACTGAGATGTCATTGAGCGATCCTCTCGGCGATATGCTGACCCGCATCCGCAACGCCTATGGCCGCAAGAAGTCGAGCGTCTCGACCCCGGCCTCGCGTCTGCGCGCCCGCGTCCTCGAAGTGTTGAAGTCGGAAGGCTATATCCGCGACTACAGCCAGACCGATTTCGAAAACGGCAAGTCCGAAATCGAGATCGAGCTGAAGTATTTCGACGGCGCTCCGGTCGTGCGCGAAATCGAGCGCGTCTCGAAGCCCGGCCGCCGCGTCTATGTCTCGGCTAAGTCGATCCCGCAGGTCGCAAACGGCCTCGGCATCG
>NZ_RZRY01000401.1:0-5858 GCF_003998035.1 Mesorhizobium sp. M2A.F.Ca.ET.039.01.1.1
GAAGGAAAAGAAGGGCAATGTCAGCGCCTGAAATGGCACTGGACCCGTCATTTTCATGGAACGGCGCCCGCGTGGCGCCGTTTTGCTGTCAACGGGGCGCGGATATGCGATGGAACGGGTCGAGCGACAGTGTTAACCCTTGATCTTTGCCCCGGCTGCATCCACCTAACAGCAGAAGGCCGAGGCGCCGAATTCTGTGCTGTAAAACTCCCGTCACAAACGGTGGTAGGCGGAACGACACTCGGTCGTTAATATGAGATTCGCGGTTGGCTAAAATAAGCGGCCGCGACATGAAAGGTTGGACAATGGCCAAGATATCCAAGGCTTCCGGCGACGGCGTTTTCGCAGTCCTCCCACTGCGCGATATCGTCGTGTTCCCGCATATGATCGTGCCGCTCTTCGTGGGCCGTGAAAAGTCGATCAAGGCGCTGGAAGAGGTGATGGGTCAGGAGAAGCAGATCCTGCTCGCCACCCAGATGAATGCAGCCGACGACGATCCTGAGCCCGATGCGATTTTCGACATCGGCACGCTCGCCAATGTGCTGCAGCTCCTGAAGCTGCCCGACGGCACCGTGAAGGTTCTGGTCGAGGGCGCCTCGCGCGCCAAGATCGTCTCGTTCACCGACCGCGCCGATTTCCATGAGGCCCGCGCCACCGCGCTCGCCGAGCCGGAAGAGGAAGAGGTCGAAATCGAGGCGCTTGCCCGCTCGGTCGTCACCGACTTCGAGAATTACGTCAAGCTGAACAAGAAGATCTCGCCCGAAGTGGTGGGTGCGGCCAGCCAGATCGACGACTATTCCAAGCTCGCCGACACGGTCGCCTCGCATCTCGCCATCAAGATCCCTGAGAAGCAGGAGATGCTCGCGACGCTTTCCGTGAAGGAGCGTCTGGAGAAGGCGATGGGCTTCATGGAAGCCGAGATATCCGTGCTCCAGGTGGAGAAGCGCATCCGCTCGCGCGTCAAGCGCCAGATGGAGAAGACGCAGCGCGAGTACTACCTCAACGAGCAGATGAAGGCGATCCAGAAGGAGCTCGGCGAGGGCGAGGACGGCCGCGACGAGGCCGCCGAGATCGAGGCGCGCATCAAGAAGACCAAACTCTCCAAGGAGGCCCGCGAGAAGGCGGAAGCTGAATTGAAGAAGCTGCGGTCGATGTCGCCGATGTCGGCTGAATCGACGGTGGTGCGCAATTATCTCGACTGGCTGCTGTCGATCCCGTGGGGCAAGAACTCCAAGGTCAAGCAGGACCTCAATTATGCGCAGGACGTGCTCGACGCCGATCATTTCGGCCTCGACAAGGTCAAGGAGCGCATCGTCGAGTATCTTGCCGTGCAGAGCCGGCAGAAGAAGCTGAAGGGGCCGATCCTGTGCCTCGTCGGACCGCCCGGCGTCGGCAAGACCTCGCTCGGCAAGTCGATCGCCAAGGCGACGGGACGCGAGTTCATCCGCATGGCGCTCGGCGGCGTGCGTGACGAGGCCGAGATCCGCGGTCACCGGCGGACCTATATCGGCTCGATGCCCGGCAAGGTCATCCAGTCGATGAAGAAGGCCAAGAAGTCCAACCCGCTCTTCCTGCTCGACGAGATCGACAAGATGGGCCAGGACTTCCGCGGCGATCCGTCATCGGCCCTGCTCGAGGTGCTCGATCCGGAGCAGAACTCGACGTTCATGGACCATTACCTCGAGGTCGAATACGACCTGTCGAGCGTGATGTTCGTGACGACGGCGAACACGCTGAACATCCCTGCGCCCCTGATGGACCGCATGGAGATCATCCGCATCGCCGGTTACACCGAGGACGAGAAGATCGAGATCGCCAAGCGTCACCTGATGCCAAAGGTGATCCGTGATCATGCCCTGCAGCCGAACGAATTCTCGGTCGGCGAGGATGCGATCCGCGGCATCATCCAGACCTACACGCGGGAAGCCGGCGTGCGCAGCCTGGAGCGCGAGCTGATGAAGCTCGGGCGCAAGGCGGTGACCGAGATCCTGCGGACGAAGAAGAAGACGGTGAAGATCACTGCGGAAAACCTCGCCGATTATCTTGGCGTTCCGCGCTTCCGCTTCGGTCAGGTCGAGGCCGACGATCAGGTCGGCGTGGTCACGGGTCTTGCCTGGACGGAAGTCGGCGGCGAGTTGTTGACGATCGAAGGCGTCATGATGCCCGGCAAGGGCCGCATGACGGTGACGGGCAATCTGCGCGACGTGATGAAGGAATCGATCTCGGCGGCGGCTTCCTATGTCCGCTCCAGGGCGCTCGATTTCGGCATCGAGCCACCGCTGTTCGACAAGCGCGACATCCATGTCCACTTGCCGGAAGGCGCTACCCCGAAGGACGGCCCGTCCGCCGGTGCCGCGATGGCCACGGCCATCGTGTCAGTGCTGACGGGTATCCCGGTCCGGGCCGATGTGGCGATGACCGGCGAGATCACGCTGCGTGGCCGCATCCTGCCGATCGGAGGCCTCAAGGAGAAGCTGCTCGCGGCATTGCGCGGCGGCATCAAGAAGGTCCTGATCCCGGAAGAGAACGTCAAGGATTTGGCGGATATTCCGGACAATGTGAAGAACGGCATGGAGATCGTTCCGGTCTCGCGGGTCGGCGAGGTGCTCGCGCACGCGCTCACCCGGATGCCGGAGCCGATCGAGTGGGTCGAGCCGGTTAATGCGCCGGCTCCGGTCGACACCGGCGACGATGCCGGAAAGTCGCTCGCGCACTAACAAAAGTTAAAGTTGCAGTGCACAAAGAGAGAGCCGGGCCTTGAGCCCGGCTTTTTCATGTGAAAAAGCCATGAAAAAATGGAAAAAAGCCCGGAATTCCGCGGTTTTTGGGCTTGGGTTCCGGATCGCTTCTTTCTAAAGTCCGTTTCCTGCCGGATGAGTCGTAAGTTCCGGTTTTCTCATGGAAGGGAATTTTGATGAACAAGAACGAACTGGTGTCCGCTGTCGCCGACTCCGCAAGCATTTCGAAGGCTGATGCGCAGTCGGCCGTCGATGCGGTGTTCTCCGTGATCACTGGCGAACTGAAGAAGGGCGGCGATGTCCGGCTTGTCGGCTTCGGAAATTTCACCGTGTCAAAACGTGCTGCTTCGACCGGCCGCAACCCGCAGACCGGCGCGGAAGTGAAGATTCCGGCGCGCACCGTGCCGAAGTTCTCGGCCGGCAAGGGCCTCAAGGACGCGGTCAACTAAGACCTTTTTCTTTAAGAGCAGAAAAGCCGGGCTTGCCCGGCTTTTCTTTTTTCAGGTGACAGGCAACCGGCTCAGGCCGTCGGCGCGTCGGCGCGCATCAGGCCTTGCTGCTTCAAATCCGCCCAGAGTGCGGCCGGTATCTTGGTGTCGAGCAGCGCGCGGTTGCTTTCGACCTCCGACGGCCGCTGGCCACCGGGGATCACCGACATCACCGACGGATGCTGCAGCGGGAATTGCAGCGCCGCCTCGATCAGGCGCACATTGTGGCGCTTGCAGACGGCCTCGATACGCGCCACGCGATCGAGGATCTCCTTCGGCGCCTCGCTGTAGTTGTAGAAGGCGCCAGGCTTCGGCCCGGTCGCCAGTACACCGGAATTGTAGGGGCCGCCCAGCACGATGCCGATGCCGCGCTTCTGGCAAAGCGGCAGGAAGGACTGCAGCGCTTCCTGTTCGAGCAACGTATAGCGGCCGGCGAGCAGGAACAGGTCGAAATCGCCGCGCTCGGCCAGCGTCTGCGCGACCTGCCACTCATTGATGCCGCCGCCGAAGGCCTTGATCACACCCTGGTCGCGGAGCGAAAGCAACCCGTAATAGCCGGACGACATGAACTCCGCGATGCGGGCATCCGAGGCTTCCTTGCTGCCATGGGTGAAGATGTCGACGTCGTGGACGAAGAGGATGTCGATGCGGTCGACGCCAAGGCGCTCCAGCGAGGCCTCGAAGGAGCGCATGACGCCGTCATAGGAGTAGTCGTAGACTTCCCGGCGCGACGGCGTCTCGAAGAACTTGCCGATGCCGGTGCGCTGGTCAGGCGGGGCGACGCGCATGAGGCGGCCGACCTTGCTCGACAGCACATAGTCGTCGCGCTTCCTGCCGCGCAGGAACGGGTTGAGGCGGGTTTCCGACAGGCCGAGGCCGTAAAGCGGCGCCGTATCGAAGTAGCGGCAGCCAGCCTTCCATGCCGCCTCCAGGGTGGCATTGGCGTCCTCGTCGGAGATGGCGCGGTAGAGATTGCCGAGCGGCGCGGTGCCGAAGCCAAGTTCGGTGAAGGTGATGCCGCCATTGCCGATGCGGTCGAAGTGCCGTGTCTTCATGTCTGACGATGTCCCGGAGCGATTTGTCTGACATGACACTATCACGCCGGTGGCCCAGCAAAAGTGCCGAGGCTCGTTGGACAGCGATTTTCGCAATGGTAGCATGAACAAAAACAAGCCTTTCGCGGCCAGCGAGCCGCCGAATCTATAGAGACGCGCGACATCGCGCAGACAGGTGAGCCATTCCATGAGCAAAGCCGGATCCGGCATGTTCGCGACAGCGCTGGACGAGCTTGGCGCGGTGCTGGCGCGCACGGATGAAGCCAGGATCGACGCAGCCTGCGCCATGCTGGCCGGCGCCCGCAGGATCGCCGTCTATGGTTGCGGCCGCGAGGCGCTGCAGGTGAAGGGTTTTGCCATGCGGCTCTATCATCTCGGCCTGCCGGTTTCGGTGGTCGGCGACATGACCACGCCGCCGCTCGGGCAGGAGGACCTCTTCCTGGCGAGTTCAGGGCCGGGCGAGACCACCACGGTGCTGACCTTGATGCGGGTTGCCCGCGATGCCGGCGCGAAGGTGCTGCTTCTGACGGCCGAACCGGCGGGCAGCGCGGCGAAACTCGCCGATTTCACGCTGGTCATTTCCGCCCAGACCATGGCCAGCGACCAGGGCGCGGCAAGAAGCTCGGTGCTGCCGATGGGCTCGCTGTTCGAAGGCGCGCTGTTCCTGTTGTTCGAGATCATGGTGCTGAAGCTCCAGGCGCTGACCAACGCGACGCCGGAAGCCATGCGCGCCAGGCACACCAATATGGAGTAGGAGATGCGCTACGAGCTGATGCTGCCGCACCAGATCCGCAAGGCGATCGAGGAGAATTGGCCGGTCGGGCTGCCGCTCGGCGTGCTCGAATATCACGGCGAGCACATGGCGGTCGGCATGGACACGCTGGCCGTCATCAAGACGGTGGAGCTGATCGAGAAGGAGAGGGACCTCGTCATCCTGCCGCCCTTCTATTACGGCGCGGCAAGCTATGCGGTGGCGGCGCCGGAAGGCAGCGGCTCGGTGCAGGTCGGCGGTCCGGTGCTTTCGCCTTTCGCGGAGGAATTGTTCTATGGGCTATTGCGCATCGGCTTCCGCAACATCCACGCCATCATCCACCACCAGACCGAGAATTTCGTGGCCGGCATGCCGACCGACCTCGCCTTCAAGACTGCCGGCCGCCAGGCGATCTTCCGCTTCCTGGAAAAGGAGCGCGGCGAGGGCTGGTGGGGGTCGAACAGCATGGCCGATTACTATGCCGGCCATGCCCAAGGCGAGAACGTCTTCAACTGGGTGCAGGTGCATCCGCTGATGCCGGCCGCGATGAACGGCAAATACCCGTTCGACCATGCCGGCAAAGGCGAAACCTCGCTGATGCTGGCGCTATGCCCCGAGGCCGTGGACGAGAAGCATTTGGCCGACAACACCGGCTGGTACACGAAAGACGCGGCGGAGGCCTCGGCAGGCCTCGGCAAGATCGGCGTCGCCATGATCCTTGATCATTTGAGGTCCATCCTGGTGCGATAGGTGCGGTTCTTCCTTCTCCCCTTGTGGGAGAAGGTGGATGGGCGCGCAGCGCCGAGACGGATGAGGGGTGTTCCAG
>NZ_RZRY01000402.1:0-5821 GCF_003998035.1 Mesorhizobium sp. M2A.F.Ca.ET.039.01.1.1
ACCTCGTTCGGCGTCGCCGCCACCGCCGAGATTGAGGAAGTGCAGACGATCGAGCCGCCGCCGGCGGCGATCATGCCGGGCAGCACCGCGCGCGTCATCAGGAACATCGAGCGGACATTGACGGCATGCAGCCAGTCCCATTCCTGCAGCGTCGTCTCCAGGAAGGGCTTTATCACGATCGTGCCGGCATGGTTGAACAGCACCGTGACCGGACCGAGCTCATCCGTCGCCGCTTTCACCGCCGCCTCGACCTGCGCCTCATCCGAAACATCGGCCACGAAATGCTCCGCCACATGGCCCCGCGCCCGGATCGCCGCCACGGTCTTGCCGGCCGCCTCGCCATTGCGGTCGACGATCGCCACCTTGGCGCCTTCGGCGGCGAACAGCTCGGAAGCCGCCCCGCCCATCCCCGTCGCGCCGCCCGAAACGATGGCGACCTTGCCCGCCAGCCTTCCACCCATTTTTGTCTCCCTGGATTCCGTGAGTGTTTTAGATGCTATCGCGTCGCGCGGGGAATGGCCAAGCGCTCAAAGGAGGCCGTTTTGCCACTGAAAGTCCGTGGTTCCAGGCATTTGTCGGGCAGCCCATGCTCCGCTTGCTCGCTGGATCTTCCACTCTGGAGGAGCACGAATTACCCTGGATTGCACCATCCCTGAGAACATTCTCCCAAAAATCCTTGAAAAATAGCAATCGACAAAGTCTACTAGCTTTATAGATTAAGCGCTGAGACGGAGGCCGATATGTCCTATATCCAGAACGCTCAGACCGCCCGCAAGGGCCAAAGGCTGACCGCCGACCAGAGCTGGAGGCCCGCCTATGGCGGTACCTTCGCCTATCTCGTCTTCGCGCTTGCATTCGTGTTCACCGGCGCGGTGGTGCTGGGGTTGATCCCCTGATTTCAAGGCGGGCCGAGACCCGCCGTCAAAACAATCTGAGTTGCGTAACCGGAGTGGAAAGCTGGCCGAGCGCCGGGGCGCTGTCGCGCGCCTGCGTCCTCGGATTTGGTTCAAAAGGCTTTGGAGCGGGGCAAGCCGACGTGATGGAGGAGATGGCAATGCCGATCGAGTTCACGCATGTTCCCGGTAAGGCTGCCAATGGCGGCTTCTTCTATGATTTCGCCGAGACGGCGACCAAACTGTCGCTGATCGAGGATGCCGGTTTCCGCAGGCTGGTGGTGGACGATCCGGCCGGCCTGCTCACCAATATGGACATCGCCGCGCAGACGCTCGACCGCACCGGTTCGCTGGAGGTGGTGTTGACGCATTGGGCCGGCGTGATCGAGCCGACGGTGGCGGCAAGGCAGCTTGCCGCGCTCGACCGCAGAGGCGGCGGACGCCTGTCGCTTCGCATGCTGAGCGAGCCGCTGGAAGACAGCGATGCCGAGGCGCGACCGGTTGGCCACAGCGTGGTTTGGCAGCGCATCGACGAATATCTGGTGCTGCTGAAGCGCCTGTGGTCGAACGACAGGCCCTTCGACCATGAAGGCGCCTTCTACAGCGTCAGGGGCGGCTTCGTGCCGCGCAAGGGCCCGCTTGGCGCCGATCTCGTGATCCGGCTCGGCGGCCAATCGGGCACCGCGCTGAAGGTGGCCGGCAAGCATGCCGATGTCTTCGAGCTGGCCGCCGGCTCGCCGGACGAGGTGCGGCAATTGGTCGAGCGTGCGCGCGGCGCCGCGGCGGAACATGGCCGCGCCGGCAGGTTGCGCTTCGCGCTGCCGGTCCGCATCCACGCGGACGGCTGGAGCGGAACCCCGGATCACAAGGCGGTCGAGATCGCCGGGCCGCCGGCGCGGATTGCCCTGGCGCTTTTGCCCTATGCGGCGCTCGGCATCGAGGAATTCATGATCAGCGGCATCGACCGTCCGGGCGAGATCGCCCGCATTGGGCGCGAGACGATCACGCTGCTCGCGAATTCGCTGGCGCGCCGCGAGGCGGAAATTCCGCAACCGGGTGCGTTTGCCTCATCCCGCTTTGCGGAACACCGTATAGGCTGAGTCACGGCGTGCCGGAGTACTCCAGCCCGTCCATCACGTAATCCGCGAACAGGAAATCGCGGATGCCGGCGATCCGGCCGTCCTTCCAATCGATGAGGATGAAGTAGCGCGGCGGTCCGTCCGGACGCTCCGGGCTGGTGACCAGGATGGCGGGCCGGCCTTCGACAAGGCCGGTCGCGAAATGCCAATGCGTTTCGTCGGCATAGCGGCCGAAATAATTGCCGACATATTCCTTGCCGTCCGCGCGCAGCCGATTGACCAGCTCCAGCTTGACGTCCTCGGCCAAAAGGCCGCGCAGCGTATCGAAATCCCTGGCGTTGAAGGCAGCGACATAGTCGCCCAAGCGGCGCACGTCCTGCCGGTCGAGCGCCGGACGGGGCGGCGCCATGCGCGGCGCGGCCGCCAGCTTGCGCAAGCTTTCGCGCCCGCGCTGCAGCGCGCCCTTGATCGCCATGTCGGATGTTTCGAGGATTTCGCCGATCTCTTCCAGGCTGTGGCCGAGCACATCCTTCAGCACGACCGCGCACCGTTGCGCCGGCGGCAGCTGCATCAGCTCGGCCAGGCTCGCCTCGGCGGCGATGCGCGCGTCCAGCGCCGAATTCTCGTCGGCGATCGTGTCGAGCTCGACCTCGCTTTCGCGGCCCCGCAAGCGGGCGCGCTTGCGCAGGAAATCGAGCGCCGCGTTGTGCGCGATGCGAAACAGCCAGGGTTCGATCCTATCGGGCATGTCGCCATTCCTGATCGCAACGAAGCCTTTGGCCAAAGCCTCCTGGACGATGTCCTCGCCATCGATGACCGATCCGACCATGCGTGACGCGTAGCGGTGCAGCCTGGCTCTCAGCGAAGCGGCCTCGCGCTCGAAGGCGCGGAGCCGGGACTCGGTCGCCGCAACGGACTGATCCTGCGAACCGGTCACGCAACCTCCTAGTTTTCTACGCCACCCGTATGGGAATAGGTCGTGTGGCCCATTATGCTCTCGCCCGCGGCCAGCTCAACGATGCTCTTCATGTAGTCGGCGAAGTGGGGATCGGCGCGGAAGGCCGCGATGTCCTCGGCCGAGCGCCATTGCGAGATGTTGGCGACCTTGCTGCCGTCGCCGCCGACGACCACGGATGACGACAAAGAGCCCGGCTGCTTGCTGAAGAAGTTCCGCGTGCCTTCGGCGAGCGTCCTGGCGAGTTCCTGCTGCTTGCCCGGCTTGGCGGTGAAGACGTTGATCAAGGTCAGTGTGTTCGACATGGCTCGGCTCCGTTTGTCCTGAGGGCGGAGGCCGTCGCGGCTCTCGCACCTGTTACGACCCTCAAGACGAAGGCGGAACCGCAAACGGAACGGTGGGGCGAGAAATTTTCGATGAGACCGCGAAACCTTCAGCGCACGGCGTCCGCGAGTTGCCGCAACGCGACAATGACCGCCTCCGAGTCCGCCAGCGCGCCGAAGATCCCGTCCTCGACCGTCACCATGTGCAGCGCCGCTTCGTGCGCATACTGGTCGCCGCTGGCGCAGGCGTCCGAAACCGTCAGGCACTGGAAATTGCGGTCGCAGGCCTCGCGCAATGTGGTGTGCACGCAGACATCCGTCGTGCAGCCGGTGAAAAGCAGGTGCGTTATGTCCCGCGCGCGCAGCACCATCTCCAGATCCGTATAGGTGAAGGCGCTGTTGCAGGTCTTGTCGATGATGACGTCCTGCGGCGCCACGTCGACATCGGCGGCGATCTGGAAGCCCGGGCCCGAGCGCAGCAGGACATCAGTGCCGTCGAGGCCGGCCCGCTTGCGGCGCCATTTCTCGTAAGGCGTCATGTCGGCCATGTCGGCGCGGTAGCCTTGCCTTGTGTGGATGATGGTCATGCCTGCGGCGCGCGCCGCGGCTATCAGCCGGTTGACCGCCGGCAGGATGGCTCGCAGCGGCGACGGATCGTAGCCTTTCCTGGCGAAATAGCCGGTCGGCGACAGGAAATCCTCCTGCAGGTCGATGACCAGCAGCGCCGCATGCTGCGGCGCAAGCCTGCCGTCATAGGGAAAGTCGAACGGTATCGCCTTGATCATCGGTCACCTGCTTTGTCGTTGTCTGCGCATCGTGCCCGCCAGCCGACCTGCGGTCCAGTCCGCAGCGTACCCAGGTGGCATCGGCGCATCGTAGATTGTTGATCGGCACAGCCATCTTTATAGTTGACTCGGAAATTCATGTTTCATAGTCAACTGCCATGGCTCGCCCTGTGCCTATCTCAATGGCGGCCACCGCATAGCGATGATGAAGCGAGGACGAGCCTTGTCCCGGAACGGTCTTTTCGCGGCGCTGGCCGTGTCCCTCACTCTTTCCACCGGCATCGCCAAGGCGCAGGAACAGCCGCCGGTGGTACCCGCCGTGCAGGCTCCGGCCGAACCGCCTTCGCGAGCAACGGCCGCCCCAGCTCCGCAGGCACCGCCGGTGCAGGCGCTCGCCACCGCGCCGGCTGATCTGGCCATCCAGCCGGCTGCGAGCGGCGTCGCCGGCCAGGAGCCTTCGCTGTCGCTGCCGCATGACCTGTCGCCCTGGGGCATGTTCATGAATGCCGACATCGTGGTGAAGGCGGTCATGGTCGGGCTGGCTTTCGCCTCTCTCGTTACCTGGACGATCGCGCTTGCCAAGTCGCTGGAGGTTTTAGGCGGCAAGCTGAGGGCCCGCCGCGCCGCCGATGCGATCGGCAATGCCGCGACGCTGATGCAGGCCCGCCGCGAACTCGGCCATAACGGCGGTCCGGGCGCGCTTCTGGTGCGGGCGGCGGAAGAGGAACGGGCGCTATCGGCCGGCGCGCTCGACCACGTTTCCGGCGACGGCCTGAAGGAACGCGTCGCTTCCAGGCTCTCGCGCATCGAGGCGACGGCGGCGCGGCGCATGTCGCGCGGCACCGGCCTGCTCGCCACCATCGGCTCGACGGCGCCCTTTGTCGGCCTGTTCGGCACCGTCTGGGGCATCATGAACGCCTTCATCGGCATCTCCCAGGCGCAGACCACCAACCTCGCCGTCGTGGCGCCAGGTATCGCCGAGGCGCTGCTTGCGACCGCCATGGGGCTGGTGGCGGCCATTCCTGCGGTCGTCATCTACAACATCTTCGCCCGCTCGATAGCCGGCTACAAACAGATCCTCGCCGACGCCTCAGCCGGCGTCGAGCGGCTGGTCAGCCGCGACCTCGATTTCCGCACGGTGCCGCCGGCAGCGGCGATGGCGGCGGAGTAGCGGCGATGGCGGCGCGCATTCGCGAGACCTCCGGCGACGATCTTGAGGAAAGCCACGACATCAACGTCACGCCATTCATCGACGTGATCCTGGTGCTTCTGATCATCTTCATGGTCGCGGCACCCCTCGCCACCGTCGATGTCAATGTCGACCTGCCCGGGTCGACGGCGACGCCGGCGCCGCGGCCCGAGACACCTTTGTTCCTGACGCTGAAAAGCGATCTGACGCTGGCGATCGGCAATGACAGCGTGCCACGTCCGGCCTTCGCCGGGATGCTCGACAGCCGCACCAAGGGCGACAAGCAGACGCGCATCTTCCTGCGCGCCGACAAGACGGTCGGCTATGGAGACCTGATGGAAGTGATGAACCTGCTGCGGAGCGCAGGCTATCTGAAGGTGGCGCTGGTCGGCCTGGAAACCACGGGCAGCGCCGGCGGGCAGTCTTCGCCAGGAACTCCCGCGGCCGGCGCGAATCCAGCTCCGCCACCCGCCGGGAACCGAGCGCCATGACGGCCGCCGCCCTTTCCCGCCAGCCGCGCTTCGGCCCGCGTGACGCCGGCCTGTGGACGAGTGCCGCCGCGATCATTCTGGCCGCGCATGTGGCGGTTGCCTATGC
>NZ_RZRY01000403.1:0-5777 GCF_003998035.1 Mesorhizobium sp. M2A.F.Ca.ET.039.01.1.1
GGTCGGGCCGCATGAACTTGTTTCGTTTGGGGCTGCCTATCTCTAGATGGCGAGCGTCGAGGCTCATGGTGGAGACGAGGGCTCCCCGGCATTGTCCCGCCCAGCGCCGCATATCGCACCGAGGCTGATGTTTGAGTTTTGCGATCTCCTCTACTGGCTGTCTTTCAAATACTGGTCACGCCGCCTTTGGCGCGGATTGAACCGTGCAGGCAATCGACCAGATGAAGTCCACCATCGAGCGTGCAATGGCGACATTGACGACGTTAGCGTTCTTGCCGCGCGCGCTCAGCCGACGATATCGGGTGCACAGTCGAACCTGCGCCTTCCACCCGATATCGCGAACGACTTTTGGCAGCGCCTCGATCCGGTCGACCTGTGCCGGCCGATGCGCGGCCTCATCCTGTAAGCCCAGGCGCCCTCGACCAGCGCGCGCCGGGCATGGGTGTTGCCGGTCTTGGCATGCCGCCGCGCCAGACGGTCTCGCCACTCGATTGCTCGCCGGGGACCAGGCCGAAATAGGCCATGAGCTGGCGTGGATTGGAGAAGCGTGTGAAGTCGCCAACCTCCGCGACACCACGGCATTGATCAGTGCGATACCGCGCATTGCCTGCAAGGCATCAACCTCCGGGCGCTGGTTCCATTCCGGGAGCAGGCTGAGTATCTGTTCCTCGACCTGCTGCAGGCGCCGTTCCGCATTCATGACGGCATCGACGTAGTCCTGAAATGCGAGCTGCTGAGCGGGATGTTCGAAGGCCAATGTCGAAAGCCATCGCCGGTAAGCCATTCGCCAGTCCCACGCTCGTGCTTATGCCCGTGACGCAGCAAATCCCTGAAGATGTTGACGCGCTCGCGTCACCACCTGGCGCACGACGCTGCGCAGCCGGATCAGGTCGCGCATGGCTTCGTGATTGGTATCGGACACCCAGACAGGGTCAACTCTTCGGCCCGATTGAGGCGGGCGAGCATGGTGGCGTCGCGACGGTTTGTCTTCACCCGATCGCCAGGCTTACTCGGAATCAGCGATGGCGCCACCACGTCGCAGCGATGGCCCAGGCTTGTGAGTTGGCGATAAACGCCATAACCGCACGGGCCGGGCCCTCATAGCAAAACGCCAGCGGCTTGCCGGAACGCCCCAGACGATCGCATAGCTTGTTGATGGCATCAGGGTCGTTGGCAATCTCGCCGAGATATTCCACCAACCCGCGCGTCCGCACTCTGCCACCGCGATCGAAATCCGCTCCTTGTGAATATCCAAACCGACAAATCTGATACGGTTCATGTGGCCCGTCTCCTATGCATGAGGCTCTGCGCCGGCCAGCCGGCTTAACGCTCGTACCGTTGCATTTCGGATGACGGACCACCCTCAGGCCCAGCAATCATAGGGACTAGCATGTGCCGCGATCAAATGCGTAAGCAACGAGCGAGGTTCGGCTTGGTCCGAAACCATCCCTGGCCGTGGAGTGACAAATCTATTGTCAAACCTGTCTTCTCGCCAATCAGCCGTTGCACAAAACTGCAATAAAACTCAAATAAAACGCGCGCAGAGTCTTAACGCCGCAAACTTTGACCATGATTGCCTCCGGGCAAGGTCTGAGGGCCGAGCACGGCTACAAAGATGACGACAATCTTCAGATCGCCGCACGGCACGCCATCCTCTAGGCAACACGGCGCACTTCTTCAACAACGTGCTGGGTCTCGTTGACAGCTATCTCGGGCTGGCTGCTCAATTATTCTGCCTTTCGGGGGCGCATCCGACGATGGTCTTCACCGTGTCACAATGCCCCTTATCGCGCCAAGCGTCGTCCGGCACGGCGCTGGCCTTCGCGACGTAGTTCGACGAAGCCGTTCGAGATCCGCCATTCTGTGGAGGGTCATCCCTTCCACGCCCGAGAGTGAAAATTGCCCTGAGCCAATGAGCAATCCTTCCAGAATTTGCCGAGTACTTCGCTGTTACGCGGCCCCTTGCCCCACACGCTCTGATCTCTCCTTTGCATCCGGGAGGGTGTCCCCGATGACGCGATCCGCGCGGAGCGCATGGAGACCTGCGCCGGGCACCGTTGCAAGATCTTCGGCCGCCGCCGCGGCACCGCATAACCAATGTCATGGCTCGAAAGTCCATGTACATCAAGCCTATTGTAAGGTTCATTGGCGCATCGTTTACCGCTGATGCGTGGAAGAGCGATTAGCTGCTTACGGCGACTACGCCCGGCTTCCGCTCCTCCCCGTGGCGGCCTTCAACATTAAATAAACCCACGATTTGCTCGCTGACAGATGACGTGTTGCGAGGTCACTTCGCCGGGAGAGGCCTGTTGGCAGGGCTCAGACCAATTCGCCCAGCGGTGCAGAAACGTGGCACGATGCGTAAATATAGCCGGTCGTGCGCTCCAAGCGATCCTCCATGCCGAGCTTGGTCATCGCGGTTAGGATAGCCTGCCGTTCCTTCACTGTTGAGAAGCGGCGCTGGCGCTGTCTGAAGCGGCGTTCAAGCCTGGTTTCCAGTCCAAAATCCCGCAGGGCCATTGCGATATTGTCATAGCTGAAGGGGTGCATTGCGAAGGCAACGACCCACGGGCAAGACGTCGCAGACGCAGCATACACGCGTGCAAATGTTCGCTCTGTGGCGTAACCCACACAGCCTGTGCTGATGACGATATCCGCACCCACGAGATCGCAGTGTTCCTCGACCGTCAAGTCACGGGTTTCTAGATCAGCCACGATACCGGCTTCCAGCAGGCCCAGAACTCGCGCATAGCGAACAGCCCGGAACGATGGGTCGACTCCGACGAACTGGATGTCGTCTCGCAGGCCGCGATTGCGAAAGAAGGCACGATGCTCGAACTCGTGTCGGCGCGAGAGCGATCCGCTGGGTGCCAGATAGGCAGCATAGAGATCGTCGAGACTGAGATCTGTGCGTAGTAAGGCGGCGTTAATGCCATACGAGCAACCGACGTCGATAATCTTCAATCTGGTTTTCTTTCGAACGCGTCGATAATCGGCAAATATCCTTTCGAAAACGGGCTTAGCCCGATCTGGTATCACATAGTCTAAGGACAGATGCGCGCGAAAATAGGCGTGCGGCCACCTGGAATTATAGGCTGCCGCGAAATCATGCTTCGCCCCCTGAATGTTGGCGCGCCCTGCACCTGATAGCGCCATCGTGCCCCTCACTGCCCAGTGGCCTTGGGGGCGCAGCCGACTATCGGGATAGTTCTGTCTGAAAGCTGACAGACTGGCGAGTTGATTTTGGGAGATGCGGACTTTCCGATGTCTTCTATTCCACAGAATACGATCTGACGCGGATCTGACATGCTGCTTTTCCTTCATTCGTTCCTTTGATCGCGATGTGATCCCGACAGGGAGCCCCTCCGCGAGCGAAGGAGTTCAAAAGTCGTGCCAGCCGCGCAGAAACAGCATGGGAGTTTTTCGTCAGTGTTATCAATAGCGGTCGCAGGCCCCAAGCCTCCGCCGCACATCTTCTGCTGCAAACCCGCGCACAGACCCTCGACGGCTCCCTGCGCTCCGACCTTCAAGCAATGGTATCTTGGGATGGCGAACCACAATTACAAGAACGGCGAAATGGCCCGCGCCGTCCCATAAGTCCTCATGCTCTTCTAATAGCGGAGTGGAAGCCCGTGACTGCGCTGTGATGAACGCGGAGCACACCGTTTCAGCGCGTTCATACGCACAGATGACGTGACAGCGCCTTGAGTGCTGGTTGCCCTGCCCGCACGATGGCGCCAAAGTGTATCTCTCGCCGCCTACCTCCTGCCGTGTCGGATGGAGCTTCTGTTAAACCCAACCTGCATCAATCTTAACACTTCTTTATAAAAGCCCATGTGCTAGGACATGCAGTTGTTGTCATGATATCAACTACTTAGCATACAATGTCGCGTCCCCACCGCTTGCGTTGACGGGGAACCTATATATGATACCCTTCGGCCAAGTAAGACGAAGAGAGTCAACCGATGTCAGATGTATTTTGCGCGGTGAAGGAATGAACTATGAGAGAGGAATCGTCCGCCAGTAGATAACTTCTCACTTGCCGTCCACTACTTGAGTCTAGGCCCTCCGCGTCGCCACATTTGTCGAGCACAGCGGCAACCACTTTCGCTACGGGGTTCCAAGGGATCCGCAATTAAAATGGAGATGTCCCGAGCTGGTTTAATGGACTAGGGTTGGGACCAGGGTTTGCCGAGCAAAAACTCCGCTGTCTACTGGAAAGATTGCGCTTGCCCGAAGGAGAAACAATATGCAGCTTATACTCAAGCGCTTGACCGCCAAGATAACGGAATCCGAAAGAGATCAGCAGTCGTCCGGAAGCGTAAGTATTGACGATGTGGTTGATCATGACTTCGTGCCACATATTTCTGGAGACGAAGCTTATCACGTCATCGGTCACCCTGGTGCGGATGGGGGCGTACCAACGGAACAGATCGCCAGACTGCAAATGCCGGAGGATAACCTAATCTGCAGTGACATGCGTAGTACGCATCACAAAGCACAAATAAAGGTTTCCGATATCCCAAATGTTCTGCACGACCTCGAGCATTCCGTAAAGGTACTATCACTTGACTGTTTCGATACCTTGCTATGGCGCAAGACAGCGACACCAAGCGACGTTTTCGCCGTGCTGGCCGAGGATCCCGTCGCGCGAAGGTTAGAGATAACTCCTCACCAACGCATTAGCGCAGCTGCGCGTGCCTATCGAGCGAAGCGTTTAGAGAACCGGTCTGGGGAGATCGATATCGGTGACATTTATCGGCTTTTTACATCGCTTTCTGGGGAAGAAAGAGAGCTGTTGGCTGAGGCTGAAATCCGGGCCGAAATGAATGTTTGCTTTGCTTTCTCACCGTTCGTGGAGTTGATTAGGCTGGCTCACACCCGTGGTATCAAAATTGTCATCGTGAGCGATACGTATTTGCGCGAGGACGAGTTAACACGCCTTTTGACTCGGCATTTGCCTGCAGACGTTATGCGGGCGATTAGCAAGATTTACTGCTCTGTCGATCACGGCACGTCGAAGAGCCATGGCCTTTTTCGGGTTGTAATCGAACAGTGTGGGGTGCCTGCAGCGCAAATACTTCATATCGGAGACAACGATGTTGCCGATGCGCAAGCGCCGCAGAAATTAGGCCTACGTGCGCTACATTTCCAGCCGTTTGATCGCGAGGTCGCAGACTTCTTGCGCCTACAACACGCGGCATCTTCGTTGATTGTGTTCGAGCAACCAGCACCGGAAGCGCTTGTTCTTCCCTGCTACAGTCCATTTCGGCCACTGTTTTCTGTGGCAAACCTCCGTCCGTACGCGCCTGAGACAGTGATCGGCTACATGTCGTTTGGCCCGGTGCTATATGCCTACGCCCGTTTTCTTATGGACGAAGTCGCGGCACTGCAGAAGCAGGGCAAGCGAGTAAGAGTCCTCTTTCTGTTGCGTGACGCATATCTTCTTTCAGCCGCTTGTGAAGCATATACTGGCAAATCCGTCGGGAAGCTGGTGCGAATCCGCAGGTTCGTTGCGATTGCGGCCTCTTTCAAAAACCGTGCCGATGTGGACTATTATATCAGCGGAATCAGCCCCGAATTTTTCAACCTTCATTCCATTGCAAAACAGCTTTTGCTCCCGCCTGACGTGACGGAATTGCTAATACGAATCGCACGTCAATCTGACGATCCAAGAAGGGCGTTTCATCAGTCGCTGCACGACGACGACGTGATGGAGTTGATATTAAAGAACTCGTTTGCTTTGCGTGGGCGCATGATGCGCTATATGTCAAAAC
>NZ_RZRY01000404.1:0-5768 GCF_003998035.1 Mesorhizobium sp. M2A.F.Ca.ET.039.01.1.1
AATTTCATGTAGGCTTTGCCGGTCAAATCGCTGATGCGCAGTACGTCGAGCGGGCAGACGTCGACACAGACGGTGCAGCCCTTGTCTGCGATGCATTTTGCATCGTCTACGACTACGGGGATGCTGGTAGGCGAAAGCGCGAGAGGCATATATTCTCCCAGTCAAGCATTTTTGGAAACACGCAGACGATCGTAGGCTGTCCGCTCTTCGTCCTCGATAGGGACGAGGTAGGGCTGGACGGCTCGCTTCTCGGAAACCATTCGGCCGTCAATCTTGCGCAGCAGGGTGTGGCAGAACCAGTTCGCGTCGTCCTTCTCCGGATGATCAACGCGATGATGGTAGAGGCCCCAGCGGCTTTCGGTGCGAAAGAGCGAAGCATGGGCTGCCATTTCTGCGCAATCGAGGATCGAAGAGACCTCTAGGCAACGCATGAGCTCATGAGCGTCGCGGGCGACAAGTGCTGTCTCCAGATCGCCTCGCACCTCGGCAAGCCTATCCTGCCCGATCTTCATCTTGGCGGTGACCTTTGGCGGCTGCAGATAGTCGTTGACGAGGCGCCGGGTCTTGTATTCCAACTGGTTTGGCGGAATGCCGTCGGCGCGCCGGGTAGGCGCCAACACCCGTTCCCGCTCCCGCCCGAGCAGATCGCTATCGAATTCCGGCAGGTCAACCTCACCCGCGATTTCGGCCGCGTGTTCTCCAGCTATCGCGCCATTGGTGAATGCGCCGAGCATGTAGTTATGTGGAACGCTGGCCATGTCGCCCGCTGCGTAAAGGCCGGCGACGGTCGTGCGAGCATATTCATCGACGAACACCCCAGATGCGCTATGGCCTGAACAGAAGCCGATCTCAGAGATATGCATCTCAATCATTTTGTTGCGGTAATCGGTCCCGCGCCCTTCATGGAATCTTCCGCGTGAGGGACGCTCGACTCTGTGCAAGATCCTTTCGATCTCGCTGACCGTGTCGGAATGCAGGTGATTGAGCTTCAGGAAAACCGGCCCCTTGCCGGACTTGAGCTCGTTATAGAACTCCTGCATCATCTGTCCCGACCAATAGTCGCTCTCGATGAAGCGCCTGCCCTCGTTGTTGGCAGTGTATGCCCCGAATGGCCCCGCAACATAGGCGCAGGCGGGACCATTATAATCCTTGATCAGCGGGTTGATCTGGTAACATTCGAGATTGGCGAGTGCGGCGCCTGCGTGATAAGCCATTGCATACCCGTCCCCCGAATTGGTGGGGTTCTCATAGGTTCCAAACAGGTAGCCTGAATGCGGCAAGCCGAGCCGGCCCGCCGCGCCCATGCATAAGATCACGGTCTTCGCGCGAACCACGAGAAACTCGGCGGAGCGTGTATTTACCGCGATTGCTCCCGCGATCCGGCCATTCTTCGCGGTCAACAGGCGGGTAGCCATGTAGCGATTGGAGATCAGAATCCGCTCGCGTCTGAGCTGGCGATAAAGTGCCTTTTTTACCGTGTCACCATTCGGCATCGGCAGGACGTAGGTTCCGAGATGATGAACCTTCTTCAGGTCGAAATCGCCGTTGGCGGTCTTTTGGAAGCGTATACCGAAGCGATCCAGTTCCTCGATGATTTCATGACAACGCGAAGCATATTTGACAATGGGCGCCTGGTCGACGATCCCGTCATTGGCGATTGTGATCTCCTTGGTGTACTGCTCGGGTGTGGAGTAGCCAGGCACAACGGCATTGTTTAGTCCGTCCATGCCCATCGAGATCGCGCCCGATCGCTTAACATTTGCCTTCTCGAGCAGAATGACCTTTAGGTCCTGGCTGCGCTGCTTGGCCTTCAACGCGGCCATCGGGCCAGCTGTGCCGCCGCCAATTACCAGAACATCGCAAGCGACTTCGGCTAGCCCATCGACAAGGTGGTCCATTGTGCTGCTCAACGCTGAGTGTGGGTGATTTCGCGCAGATAGCGCCAGGGATAGATGCCGCGGTCGTGACCATCGGAAAAAACCAGACGCATGGCGTAGGACCCGATAGCCTCGGCACTAACGATTGTAACGTCGTCGAAGGAATGCTCCTTTCCTTCGAGGGCGGACCGGATCTGATGGGCCGCTCGGCTGAGTTTGCGCAATTGTGATGCCTGGACACCAGCTCGACTGCCGTCGTCCCACGTGATGGCTAGGGATCGACGGTCGGCATCGATCCTTATTTCCAAAGGTTTCATGGCGTTTCCCGATGGTTCGACGCCATTGTACGAGTGAGTCTCGATTGGACACGCAATAAATTGCCTGCCTTCCGTTAGTCGAATTGCAGGCGAGCGAACTCCCGGTAGGCTGGCAAAGGCTACAGCCATAACCACCCAGACCTTATCGACAGGTCATCGCAGGCACCGCCGCGTGACCGGCTCGACCTGTTCCTCACGACGGCAAACCGCATCGGCTCGCCAGTCGGCAATGTCAGACTTCTGAAGCTGGACGCTCAATGTACTATACGACGAAGGCTGGGGGTGACCGCGTCTCCTGTTCAAGGGCGCCACGTTCCTAAGATCTTATCAAGCGCTTTTCCGGGGACATCGGTGCGCCGTGACGGCGCGCGAGGGTAGCATGATATAATCGGAACCCTTCCCAGCTTTGCAGCCCATCGATCCTCGGCGAAGCTAACGTTTCTTGCGGCTCCCTGGTTAAGGGCAGCTGCAATCTACTCCGCCGCCAATCTGACACCCGGCCTGTCGGCAAGCAGAACCGCAACGTGGTCAACAGCCTGCGCCGCCCGCTTCAGAATGAGTTCGGACCGGAGCACACCGTCGGTGAAATCCTTGTCGGTCGCGTACACCGCCGTGGGCAGAGTGAAAGCCTCGAAAAATCCGAACAGCGGCCGCAGCTGATGCTCCACGATCAGGGCATGGCGCTCGCCGCCTCCGGTCGCGGTCAACAGCACGGGCTTGCCCCTCAGCGCCGACGGATCGATCAGGTCGAAGAAATGCTTGAACAGCCCGGTATAGCTGCCTTTGTAGGTCGGCGAGCCGACCACGAGCACGTCGGCGGCAATGACCTGCGCCAGGATCGCCTGTCCCTGCTCATCGAGATCGCGCGACCATCTGGCCGCGCCCAACGACGGGCCGACATCGTCGATGTCGTAGGTGTGGCCCGCCAGGCCATGGCGTGTGGCGATGTCCTGGACGACGAGGTCGACAAAGCTGCGCGTCTTCGACGGTCGGGTGATGTTGCCGGAAAAGCCGACGATTGCTGGGCTGGACATGGAACGGACTCCCGGATGGCTCCTGAATTGACAGACCGGCGGCCCGGTCGGGCCGCCGCTTGGCGAATACCTGGTCGAGGCCGGCCTCGAAGGAACGGCGCGATCAGCTCCAGGCGTGCAGCGGCGGCTTCTCGCCGTTGAGGAAATACTTGCCGAGGATGGCGTATTTCCAGCGCACCGGGTCATGCAGCGTATGGGTGCGGGCGTTGCGCCAGTGCCGGTCGAGATTGTGCTCGGCCAAGGTCGAGCGTGTGCCGGCCAACTCGAACAGCTTGTTGGTCGCCGCGATTGCGATCTCGGTCGACAGGATCTTGGCTTCCGCGGTGACGATCTGGGCATGCGCCACCGTCTCGGCGGTCGGTTCGGCAACCGCCTTGTCGATTGCCAGGCCGGCCTTTTCCAGCAGCGCCTGGGCGGCATGCAGCCGGAGCGTCAGATCGCCGATGGCCTGGACGGTGTAGGGGTCGTCCCAGGCATTGTCGACGCCGCTGTCGATCCAGGCGCGGCTCCTGGTCCGAACGAACTGGATCGTCTCGTCGATCGCCGCCTGCGCGATGCCGGTGTCGACCGCGACCTGGATGATCTGGAAGATGGCGCCGTCGGCGGTCGGCTTGTCGTAGCCCTTGTAGCCCGGCACGAGATGCGTCTTCGGCACCTTGACGTTGTCGATGATGACGGTGCCCGACAGCGTCGTGCGCTGGCCGAAGCTCGACCAGTCGTCGATCACCGTCAGCCCGGACGCGCCGCGGTCGGCGATCGCGTACCAGGCGCGGCCCTCATCGTCGAGCGCCACGATCGGCACCAGATGGGCGAGCAGCGCGCCGGAGGAATAGAATTTCTGGCCGTTGACGATGACATGATCGCCAGCGTCGGTGAACTTGGTCTCGAAATCGGCCGCGCGCTTGGAGCTGAATTCGGAAAAGGCATTGCCGAAGCGCGTGCCTTTCAGCACCTCGGCGAACAGCAGCGCCTGCTGGTCCTTGTCGGAGACGGTGCGGATGGCCGCGACGACGCCGAGATGGTTCTGCGCGATCTGGCCGATCGAGGAATCGGCGGCCGAGATGATCTCGATCACCTTGGCTAAAGTCGCGTAGGACACTTCCGGGCCACCAAACGCCTTGGGCACATTGATCGACCACAGGCCGCTTTGCGAGAACAGGTCGAGTTCGGTCACCGGCCAGATCCTCTCGCGATCGCGCCTGGAGGATTCCTTGACGAATTCGGCCCCCAACCGGTGGGCGATTGCAATCGCCTCGGCGTCGTCCTTGACGATATGCGCAGGAGTGGTCGGCCTTGGCACCGGCGGCACGGCGGCCGCGGCCTTGTCGGTCTTGACGCTGGAGACGGTCATTCAATTGCTCCTTCGGAGTTGTTAGGCGACGGCATGAAGGTGAGGAAGCCGTGCAGCGGGCGAAGCCTGCTGCCCGAGATAGAAGGCGCGAACGTCCTCGCGCTGGCGAAGCTCCGCGGCCGGTCCGGACAGCACGGAAACGCCGTTCTCGAGGACGGTAGCGTGGTCGGCATATGTCAGCGCGACCGCCGAGTTCTGCTCCGCGACCAGAATCGACAGCCCGGTCTCACGATTGAGCTTCTTCAACGCCAGGAAGATGTCCTGCACGACCAGCGGCGCGAGTCCCATCGACGGCTCGTCGAGGACCAGCAGGCGCGGCCGCGACATCAGCGCCCGGCCGATCGCGGTCATCTGCTGCTCGCCGCCCGAGGTCAGCCCGGCAAGCGTGCGGCGCTTCTCCGCGAGCCTGGGGAAGAGTCCGTAGATCCGTTCGAGGTCATGGCTGATCTCGGCGCGGCGCCCGCTGCGGCCGATGCCGCCGGAAACCAGGTTCTCCTCGACGGTGAGGCTCTTGAAGCAGTGGCGGCCCTCCAGCACCTGGACGAGACCGGCCCGCACCAGGTCGCCTGGCTTGCGCTGCAAGACATCGTCACCCTCGAAACGGACCGCGCCGGCATTGATCTGGCCGCGCTCCGCCGGAAGCAGGTTGGAGACCGCCTTCAGCGTCGTGCTCTTGCCGGCACCATTGGCGCCGAGCAGGGCCAGGATCTCGCCGCGCCGAAGCTCGAAGCTGACGCCATGCAGCGCGGTGATGGCGTGGTTGTAGGTGGCGTGGACATTGTCCACGACAAGGATGACGTCATTGCCCGGCATCTCGCGTCTTTCCCGGCTCTAAAAGGAGGATGGCAGGGCGCCGGAACTTGCTCCGGCACCCTGCCAGTTGGATCAGTTGGTAGCGGCTACCGCATCGGCATCCGCCGCGGTGCGCAGCTTGATGCCCTTCTCGGTCGCGTAGGCTTCCGCCGACTTCTCGATGATCGGCCTGAGCAATGCCCAGTCGGGAGCGATCCAGTCCGAGACGACGTTCCACTTCTTGCCGTCCCACTGCTGGAAGGTCACGTAGCCTTCGCCTTCGTGGTTGTCCCAGCTGACATTGATGGAGTGGAACAGATCCTTGGCGCCGAGCGCCTCGACCTTGGTGGGATCGAGCTTGAGGTGCTCGAAGCCCCAGCGCACCTCGTCGCCGGTC
>NZ_RZRY01000405.1:0-5766 GCF_003998035.1 Mesorhizobium sp. M2A.F.Ca.ET.039.01.1.1
CTCGCGAACCACGGTGTCGCTGTTGCGGCGGCGCTGAACGACCTGCGTCTGTTTCCGGCGCGGCTTTTGCTGCGCCGTCGGGTCCAACGTGCGGGTCTTCTGCACGACCTGCTTCCTGGTCGGCGCGGCGCGCGCCTGGTCGGCGGCGTTCCTGGCGCGCACGGCATCCATCATCGGGTCGGTCTGGATCACCAGCAGAGCCAGCTGTTCGCGCGTCAGATAGGTGGTTGAGGGCAGGCCGTTCTTGCCCTGCCAGACGCCGATCGCTTGGCGCGTCCTCGGGCCGATATTGCCGTCGACCTGGCCGAGCTCGTTGCCCAGCGCTTCGATGCGCAATTGCAGGTCGATGCGGCCGTTGCGGTCGAGCCCGATGGCGCTTTCCGTCAGTTCGGTGCCTTGCGTCTTTCTCATCTCGTCGGTGATGCCGACCGAGGTGCGGACGGCCGAGCCGGGATTGGCACTGGCATCGTCCGCGCCGCGCGCCGCCACCTGCTTGCCCGTCGCCGGATCCTTCAGCTGGTCGATGTTGAGCTTCGCCACCGTAGCGAAACGGCCGTTCGGAAACTGGTCGAGATAGGCCTCGTAATAGGGGATGGCGTTCCTCTTCGAAGCCTCGTCCCAAAGCCGCTGCTCGACTTCCCAGGACGGCGGCTCGCTGGCCACGGGAGCAGGCGCTGAAGTCGCCTTGGCCGCGTCTGCCACCGGCGTCGCGGCGGGCGAGGCTGTTTCTGCCACGGGCTTGCCGAGGAATACCTCGCGTCCGAGCGAGGCATTGTGCCATGGCCGCTGCCGGCCTTGCGTGGTTTCCGTCACCTCGCCGCGCACCCGCGTCAAGGCACTCTGGATCTCGACGCCCGGCTCGGTCAGGTGCTTGGCGAGAGCCAGCGAATAGGGGCTGTCGACGCCGTTGCCGTCGAAGGCGATGGCGCCGGGGTCGGTCGCATAGGCGATCAGGACGCCGCCCGTGCCCATGCCGTCGGCCTTTGCGTCGACCGGCGCGAGGCCGGCGCCGAGCGAGCGGCTCTTCGGCAGCGCCGCTGCCAGCGTGCGCGCCAGCGGATTGTCGCGGCAGGCGTCCAGAATGATGATGCCGACGGCGGGATCGGCGGGCAGCGCCGCCATGAATTCGTCGATCTGGACCGTGCGGGTCTTGAGATAGGCCGGCGACGTCAGCTCGGCATCGACCGGAATAAGGTAGTTCCTGCCGTCGACCTGCATGCCGTGCCCGGCATAGTAGATGACGGCAAGGTCGGCATTGTAGGACTCTTCGGTGAATTTGCTGATCAGGCTGTGCATGCCGGCATTGTCCTGGTCGACGCCTTCGATCACCTGGAAGCCGGCGTTGCGCAGCGTGGACGCGATAAGGCGGGCGTCGTTCGCCGGGTTGGGCAAAGCGACGGCATTGACATATTTGCTGTTGCCGATGACCAGCGCGACACGCTTGCTGTCGGGCGTGGCGGCCTGTGCGCCGAACGCGGCGTGGAACAGCAGGATCAACCCGCCCAAAAGGATGGCGAACGCTTTCATGGGATCAGCCCTCCGCCCCCTCGGGGCGCGTTATAAATGTCTGCGCATGCTGAATGTCGTAAGCGACAACGTCGCTTCTGCCAAAATCGTCCTTGAGCGTCTGTGATCTCGACCACAGATTTGGTTCACGAGGGGCTCGAAATTTCCTCGGTGAGTATCCGCTAATTTACCATTGGCGGGCCTGAAAAACCAATCGGCCCATCCGGCCATGCGAGGTTTAGTGAACCGACTCGTTCCTCAACACAGAAGTTTTGACCGGTTGGCTAGTGTACGTTGGCAGACCCCATGCCTTGGCGATTGGCCGAGACGACTGTCGCGGTCGTCATCCACGGGCGGAGCAAGGAGCGAAGCGACGCGCGCAGACCCGAGGATCCATGCCGTGACTTGGAAGCGCTGCGGCGGTCCAGAATTCTGCACCGTTGCACACTTCGGTCCAGGTAACGGCATGGATTCCAGGGTCTGCGCGCGTCGCTTCGCTCCTTGCTCCGCCCTGGAATGACGAGGTTCATGCGCCTTCAGCTCACCACCAGCGTTTGCGCTGACTATTCCAAACGGACGTTGATAGCCTCGTCCAACAAGCCTGCAATCTTTCAAGATCACTGTGTCGTCAAGGACCTAACCGGGCTCCAGCGTCTCCTGGATCGAGCCTATCAGCGCGGTGATCGCCTGCTTGTATTTCTCGAATTCCGGTGACGTCTGCCGCACCTCGGTCGTGGTCGTCGTCGGCTGGCCCTGGTCGGTCGCCACGCGCGGCACTCTCTGCCCCATCTTCCGCTCGGCCCAGTCCACGACGTAGCTCGCGGTCTTGCCGGTGAGGAACGGGTTGGCTTGGATGACGGCCGACCCGAGCACCGCGCTCAGCTGGCTCGAGCCGGGCGCCGCCAGAACCTGGGCCGCGCCTTCCATGCCGAGGAAATGGCACAGATAGAGGCGGCCGGCGGTGATCTGGTGGCCGCGCGCGCGCAGATAGGCCTCGCCCTCGCGCGCCAGGTTGCGCACCATTTCGCGCGACAGCGTGGCGTCGTAGCGAAGCGCGAGCAGGTCGGCGGTCGACAGCGAGCGGGCAAGGTCGGGCCGATAGGTGTTCATCATCCGGATCCAGGTCTTGGAGATGAACTGGCCGGCGCCGGTCGCCGAGGAAAGCGGGTTCTTGGCGCGTGCGCTGCCGCCGCTTTCGACATGCACGATCCGGTCGGTCAGCGTTTCGACCGCGGTATCGCCGGAACCGCCGGAGCTGACGGCAACGGCGGTGGCCACCGTGGTGACCGTCCCCAGCGGGTCGATCGCCTCGCCGTTCTGGTAGAGCTCGAAATGCAGATGCGGGCCGGGCGAAAGCCCGGTGGTGCCGATATAGCCGATGACATCGCCGGCCTTCACCTTGGTGCCGACGCCGCTGGCGATGGCGAATTTCTGCATATGCGCGTAACGCGTCTCGCGGCCATTGGCATGCGTGATCTTCACCAGATTGCCATAGCCGCCGCCATCGCCTTGGAAGGAGATCTCGCCGTCGAAGGCGGCCATGATCGGCGTGCCGACCGGCGCCGCCCAGTCGACGCCCTTGTGGATGCGAACTGTGCCCAGGATCGGATGCTTGCGCGGGCCGAAGGTCGAGGTCATCACCCCGGCGACCGGCGTGACCATGCCGTTGGTGACGGTCAGCGAGCGCACCTGATCGTTGCCGGTCACGCAGGCATATTGGCCGTCGCTCTGCTGGAAAACGAAACAGTCGAGGCTCCTGTCCGCGCCCTGGACGCCGACATAGAGCACCCGTCCCGAGATCTCGCTTTGGCCGCGCGGCGTCTGCGAATAGATCAGCACCAGGCGCTGGTCCTCGCTGGCGAAGGCGTCGAGGTCCTGCCCGCGCGACAGATACATGATCGCCTCGCCGATGACGCTGGTCGGCACCTTGTTGCGCGCCGCCGTCGAATAGATCGCGTCGAGCAGGCGGTACTGCCGCTTGGGCCCACCCTGGTCGGAGGTGCCGGAATAGTTGAACAGATCCTCGCGGACCCAGGGGTCGACGCCCGACACGAAGGCGCCGGCCGCATTGCGTGTCAGCGTGCCGACATAGACGTTCTTGGCATAGATGGAGACCTGCATCAGCGACATGGTCGTCGTCTCGCGGTTCGGCCGGAACCCGCGCATGGCCACCACAAAGCCGGCCTCCAGCCCGTCGCGGTTGAAGAGGGCCTTCAGCGCCTCGCCCGCAAGCTTGGCGTCATCGGCGGAGAAATGCGCGTCGAGCGCCACGCTGTCCAGGCTGCGGTCGTTGAGGATCTTCACGAACGTGTCTTCGGTGGCCTCGAAGCGCTGATACTCGCTGGTGACGGTCGCGACGGTCGTGTTGTTCTCGATCGCGGTTTTCTTGAAGGCGGGGAGTGCTGCCTCGCCCTGGTCGATGGTCTCGCCCCAGCCGGCCTCGGGGTCGTCGGCGTCCGCCTTGGGCGCCGAGCCGGCGTCGCTCTCGTCCGGTGCCGCTTGGAGATCATTCTGCAGGTCGCCTTGCGGATCGCCCTGTTGATCGTCCGGCGCCACGGCCGGAGCAGGCGGGCCCGGTTGCTGGTCGTCGGGCGCCGTTGCCGAAGGCTTGGGAGCGACCTGCCGCTGCGCCTGGAAGAAGGCGAAATCCTCTTGCGTCGAGGGGATCGTCGTCATGAACTTTTCGCTGGCGCTCAGCATCACGTCGGACATGATTTCGATCTGCGGCGAAGCCTCCGAACTGTCGAGCTCAGCCGGGCGCGCCACGGTCTTGCCCTTCGTCGCGGTGTCGGCATCGGGCGCCAATGTGATCCACATCGGATCGCCGGCCAGATCGATGATCGCCGGCACATAGACTGAGGCGTCGGGCGGCACGTCTTCCATGCCCTCGACCGGATGCAGCTCCTCGTCCTCGTCGCCGAACGACCAATAGTCCTTGGTCAGATAGAAGCCGGTGGCGACGGCAACGACGGCGAGCGAGGCAAGGCCGGCAAGGGCCCGGCGCCAGAGCTTGCGCCGGCGCTCGGCCAGGCGCGCCTGCTTCTTCTGTTTGAAGCTCGTGTCGATCGAGTGCGTCACGGGCTGTTTCCGGTCAGGAAATAGGTCCAGCGCACCTGTTCGAGCGTATCGACCTCGACGAAGCGCGCCGCGATATGGCCGCGCTGCCAGCACTCCTCGATGCCGCGGATCGAGAAGCGCCTCCGGTCGATGCACATCTCGGTCGACCCGTTGAGGATCGCGTGGCCGAAGACGTCCGTGGCGTAGAGATAGATGTAGCGGTTGGTCAGCTCCTCGCGGATGACATTGACGCACTGGTTGGCGCCGATCGTCCACCAGCCGTCCGTCTGGTCGGCATTGTCGACCTTCTGTCCGACCGCGAGATTGACGACGTCGAGCGTCTGGTTGCAGACGGTGAATTCGGCATGCGCCTTGCCGGGCGAAAGCATCGAGAACAGCGCCGCGCCGAGCAAAGCGGCAAGCGTCATGCGGCCCGGAAACAGCAAGCTACGCAGCTTGCGTGGCGGGGGCTGTTGCAAAGAACGCAAGGTGCGAGGGTCCATCGGCGTTCATGCTATCCGCCAAGCCGGAAATAGCTGGCCGTGGCCGAGAACTGCGACCCGCCGGCCTCGATCTCTTCGAGGATCCTTGGCAACAGCTCCGAGGCCGGCGTCGGCCTTGAGAACATGGCGGCCTGGATGTCCTTGGGGCCGGTGATCACCAGCATGATCTGCGGCACCGCCTTGCCGGCCGCCTTGTCCGCGGCGGCGAGGCCGATAGGGATATTGAAGGTCACCTTGTCGGTTTGCGCCACCATGCGGTCGTCCAGGTTGAAGGCGACGCCCTTGTGGTCGATCAGCATGATGTTGGAGACGAGCCCGCCGCCCGTATAGAGCGCGCCGCTGACCGGCGCGCCATCCGGTATCGATGTCTTGTCGAGGACAAGCTGCGGCTTCGCGGCCGAACTCCGGTCGAGAAAGCGAAGGAAAGTCGGCACGCCGCACTGGGAGAGCGTGATGAGGCGCACGCTGATGTCTGGCTCGATATGGAACCTGGACTGGAAATCGCCGAGCAATTGTTCGAAGGGCTGGACCGCCGTTCCGTAACCCTCGATCGTGGGGGCGCCGCCGGGTCCGGATGTCACGTTGGCGTAGAAGCAATTGCCGCCGCTGAAATCGCGCACCCAGGAGCGCTGCTCGTTCCACTTGGCCATGTCGTCTTCCGCTGACGGAAGCGCCGGCTTTGGCACATTGACGGCGACGT
>NZ_RZRY01000406.1:0-5751 GCF_003998035.1 Mesorhizobium sp. M2A.F.Ca.ET.039.01.1.1
CCTCAATATAATCGACGCAGTACCTTAAATTAGGGCTGCCTTCCCATCTACGAGATCACCGACGCCATCGTCCCGGCAGGGGACATATCACCGCCGAAAGAGCGGATCTTGCTTAATGCTTAGCTGCTGATCACGCGGTCGCCTCCTCCTTCGACCAGCGGAATTCGCTGCCGTCGATCCGAATCCGATGCATGATCACAGCCAGTTTTCGGGTGAGGCCACTCGGGCTTTCTTGCTGCTATTCGGCGCGCCAGGCGCACGCCCCACGCTTTTAGCGCAGGCCATCTGCGTATTCCAATGAAACCGGACGGTGATTCCGAGACGAAACCGGACGCCTATTCCGATAAAATACCGGACGCGATTCCGAGGCGAAGCCGGACGGCTTAGAGCGCCTCTGGGTCGTTTTTGATATTTGTCGACGAAGTCGTTTTCGGTCAAGCGGGAGTTGTGTCTGGGGCTGGCAGGACCTTGTGTTTGCGCATGCTTTCACCGGAAAGTTCGATGCGGTAGGCGTTATGAACAAGGCGGTCGAGAACGGCATCGGCGATGGTCGGATTGCCGATCATGTCGTACCAGTGATCCACGGGAATTTGACTTGTGACGATGGTGGAACGCTTCTCGTAGCGATCCTCGACGATTTCCAGGAGATCGCGGCGTTGCTCGTCGTTGAGCTTCTCCGGCCCCCAATCGTCTAGAATGAGCAAGTCGATCTTGGCCAGGCTCTTGAGCAGCTTCGCGTAACGGCCGTCTCCGCGGGCAAGGGCGAGCGTAGCGAAGAGGCGCGGCACACGGTGGTATGCGACCGAAAGGTCCTCGCGGCATGCCTTGTGGCCGAGCGCGCAGGCCAGCCAGCTCTTTCCGACGCCGGCCGGTCCGATCAGGAGCAGGCTATGGCGCTGTCTGATCCAGTCGCATGTCCCCAGCTTCATGAAGAGATTGCGATCGAGACCGCGAGTTGCACGGAAATCGGCATTCTCGAGCTGGGCGTCATGACGTAGTCTGGCGGCTCGCGCTCTGGCCTCGAAGCGCTTCTGACGGCGCGTTGTCGCCTCCCGTTCGAGCAGGAGGGCAAGCCATTCGCCGTGCTCGAGGGCTCTTGTCTCCGGTTGCATCTCCAGTTCCCGGAAAGCGCTGGCCATGCCGGAAAGACCGAGGTCGCGCAGCATGTCGATGGTAGGGTTGGTCAGCATCGTTGATTGTTTCCTTAGTGAAAGTAGCCGGGGCCACGAAGATTGGCGTGCGCGCCGACGGCAGCAGGTTCGGCGGAGTGCCTGGACGCTTTGTAGGTTTTGATGAGGGCGCTGATGCTTTTGCAGTTCAGGCCGCCGATCTCGAGCGCACGGGCCGAAACGGCTTCGGCTTGCGCCGTGTCGATCACCTGGTAGAGCTTGAGAACGCCGAGGCATGTTCTGAAGCCTTGTTCCGGATGCGGCCGGCTGGCAAGGATGGCGATGACGAGCCCCTCGGTCTGTGGACCGATCGAGCGAGCCCAGCGCCGGAAGCGCTCCGGCGACCATTCCGCGTAGCGGCGGTGCGAACTGGGCATGTGGTCCGGATCGGTTCCGAAGCGGTCCCCACCATAGCGGCGCTGATGGGCAGCGACGCGTTTGCCCTTGAAGAAGATCTCGATCGTTCGGCTCGTCGCCCGGACATCCACCTGCTCCCGAATGAGGCTGTGCGGCACGGAGTAGAAATAGCGCTCGAACTCGACATGATAGTCTGTCGAGACACGCGCCAGCCGCCACTCGGCGAACTCGTATTCCTCGGCGGGCAGCACGGCGAGCGCTGGACGTTCCATCGTCTCGAACAGGTCGCGACGGCACTGGCCAAGTCGGCGCATGACGTGGGTGTTGATCCGCTCGACAGCCTCCCGGATAGCGGCATTGGCTTCGTCCAGGGAAAAGAAAGTCTGGTTCCGCAGCCGGCCGAGAATGCAGCTTTGAGCGAAACGGACGCCGCTTTCGACCTTGGCTTTATCCTTCGGTCGCCGCGGCCGCGTCGGCAGAACCCCGACACCGTAGTGGGAAGCCATCATGCCGAAGCTGCGATTGATCTCTGGATCGTAGAAGCTCGACCGGTTCACGCCAGACTTCAGGTTGTCGGGAACAATCAGGCGCGGCACGCCGCCAAAGAAGCGGAACATGCGCACATGCGAGCCAATCCAATCCGGCAAGGCCTGGCTCCAGGTCGCCTCGGCAAAGGCGTAGCTCGATGCGCCGAGCACCCCGAGAAAGATCTCGGCCTCGCGGATCTCGCCGGTCTTGCGGTCCACGATCGGCAGCTTCTTACCGGAATAGTCGACGAATACCTTGTCACCGGCGACATGCTTCTGGCGCATCGTTGGCGTCAGGCGCCGCTCGAAGCCTCTAAACAGGTCACAGAACCTGCTGTAAGCGTAACCATCAGGATGAACGGCCCGATACTCCTCCCACAGGATCGACAGCGTCACGCCCGGCTTCTTCAGTTCGACCGTCAGCGCGCCCCAGTCGGGCTCGGCGCGTCGGCGTATCCCTTGTTTGACGCCCTGACGGGAGAAGAGCCGATGTTCGAGAACATCGTCAGTCAGCTCCGCAGGCAATGGCCAGGAAAGCCCGGCGGCACCCGCTCGCTCTATGTTGTCCTGCACCGTACTGCGCGCGATTCCAAGCATGGTGGCAATGTCGCGAACGCTCATACCGTCCGCGCTTAGTCGAAGCAGTTGTCTCAATTGTCTCATGGTCAGCCTTCCTCTCTTCGGCATGCATCTCTCCTCTACCGGCGAGGAGATGCATGCCCAGGTTGCTGACCCAAAGGCACTATCCAGGCTTCAAAACTGTCCGGTTTTTAATCGGAATCGCGTCCGGTCAATTCTCGGAATCGCGTCCGGCTTTTGATCGGAATGCCGTCCGGTAAATCGTCGGAATCTGCAGCCTTTTCCATCTGTCGTCCACCTGAATGCTTCTGTTCGTATTCCTCCGGCGTGAGATAATGGAGCGCCGAATGCAGGCGCTGCGTGTTGTAAACGGTATCGATGAAAGCGCCGATGCGCCTGCGGGCATCATCTGCATCCTTATAGGCGAGACCTTGCACCTCTTCCTGCTTCAGGGTTTTCATGAAGCTATAGGTCATTTGTCAACCCGTCTTGTTAAAGTTAAGCCATTGATGTGCAACGAGCCTTTCGATCGAAGGCTAAGAGGACGTATTCTTCGATCTCGGAGGCGTCATGCCACGCCGCCGGGACCGCCAAATTGCTCTCTTTCCCGATCCGTTTGGCTCGTCCGGTCCCTCCGCCGCCCTCTGCCTCTTCCGGCCGCGCGCCGGCCGGGCGGCGCCGTGACCGGGTTGGCGGTCAATCTTGTTTGCCAGGTCGCCTTGGAGCTTCGCGAGTCACGAGCGTAGGCGCCCTGAGTTTGGCGAGCTCACGCGAGAGCTGGGCGTTTCGCTCTTCGCTGCGTCTCCAGAGCTCCTCGGCTTCCAAGGCGCGCCGCAGCAGACCGGCATTCTGGGTGGCAAGCTTGTCGAGGGCCTGTTCAAGCGCGCGGACTTTGTCCCGGTCCGCCTGCTCATCAGGCCGGCGTGCCTCGGGTCCGGCGGCCCGGCGCGCCGCCAGGTCGCGCAGTTCACCGAGGATATCCGCGTGGCCGACATAAATCGCGTTGCGGCCGACACCTGCCTCGCGTGCTAAGGCCGCGGCTGTCAACGGCCTCGACGGATCGGCAGAGAGCCCGAGAAGAGCATCGCGCAAGCGCGCCTTGGTTCGCGCGTGGCGACGCTGCTGTGGGGAGAGTTTCTCAGTCTCTGCCATTGCGCCCGGCTCCACTGTTCAGCGTCGTCAGGATCTGCCGGCATTCGGCGATCCGGGACTCGACCAGCGCGCGGCTTTCATGATTGAGACCGGTGCGTAGAAGCAGCGTCTCGTTGCGGGCCAGCCTGGCCGCCCAGACTGGGCGATGCTTCTCGGACACCACGAAGTTGGAGCAGGCCGCGCACGTGCTCTGGGTTCTGAGCACGGGATTCGGGCCGTGCTCATTTCCCTTACAGGCGGCGGTTTCCTGGCGGTACAGGCAGTAGCCCCAGTCGCAGACGCCCAAGCGCATGCCGGTATCGGCCAGCAGCGCATCGACATAGGCGTCGAATTCCCCGTCACGGGTTCGACCCCGGAACGGTGAGCGTTCCGACAGCCTGCGCCCCGCCTTGCCGGCGAGCCTTGGCGCGAGCAGCATTTCTTCCAGCGCATGCCGGGTCTCCTCGACAGCATGGGTATCGATGAGCTCGGCGAGTTCGAAGTCGGTGCCCACATAGCCTCGATCGGTGATGGCCCGCGTCACATGGCCGAGATGCTTTTGAAGAGCGAACAGGCCGGTGCGGTCACGCCGGCCCACGAAGCGCGCGAAGGTCTTTCGCCCCTGATGGGTGGTCAAGCGCCAGGGCGCGCCTTCATGAGCCGGCAGGCCGAGGAACGGCGCAAAGTGCGCGTTGAGGCGCAGATTTATGGCCAGTCCGGTGATCGATCGGATCGGCGCGTCCGACGTGCGGGTGACACTGTTCAGCGGCGATTGCACGAGCCATAGCAGGTTCTGCCCGGATATCACCCGCAGCGGAGCCGAGAGTCGCTCCATCACATCGATGGCGCGCTGGACGGCCTCAGGCGCAATCCAGCGATGCGGTTTACCCTTGTCGTAAGGGAACGCCTTATGGATCGACCCGACCAGCCACGCATGAGACTTGTTGTCCGCCTCGTCCCGTTCATGTTCGATGCATCCGGCTTCGAGTGTCAGGATTTCCGAGACCCTAGCGCCGATCAGATAGGCGATCACAACGAAGCAGGCGTCGGTCACGCGGTCGGCGAGGAAGTTGAGCTGGCGCAACGACCCCTTCGGCGTCACATGGGGCCTGTCCCACTCCGGCAACAAGGGCAGCCGGGCTTTCAGGGCATCCATCATGCGGATGCGCGCGGTCATACGGGCTCTGCCCTCGGCACGCGCGTTATCGAAGATGCGCTGCATCTCATCGCGAAGACCGATGATCCTGTCGGCCGGCTCGTCTATAAGTCGCAGCGCGCCGGAGATGAGAGGGATCGCGATCGGATCGGGCGTATATGGCAGCGGAACCGGTCGCGCCCAGATTCCGGTTTCACGTGTGGGCTTCCGGTGCGGTGCACAGGCTGGGGCATCGGAGAGCTTGGCCCGCTGCAGATACATCATGCGCAGAAGTCCGAGGCAATTCTGGACGGTTGCGGCGGCAAGCGGTCCACCATTGTTCCCACGACGTTGTTCGAGCGCCGCCAAGAGGCGGTCGATGGCGGGCTCGTCGATATCCGCGAAGCGCCCCGTCCTGTCCGCCGCCATCCAAAAAATGATCAGCCTCAGGGTGCGGAATGCGCTCGGCAAAGAGCGCAGGCTCAAGGGCCTGCGCTGGCTGCCCGGCGGGTCCTCATGCAGCGACCACAGGAACGCCTTGGCGGCCTGACGCAGAGACGACCATTCGGAGGCGGTAAAGCGACTGCCATCCGGCATGGCAAAGCCCCAGTCGATCACCGCCGTGCTGGGCCTGCGCGCCGCACCTACCGGCATGCGCCATATATCTAGCTCATAGTCGGGCAGATCGTCGCTTTGCGCGGAAAGGGGCGCGGCTGTGACATCGGCGTCCATGGCTACTCCAGATCCGGTAGCGGCGGCAGGCTCGCCGCGATGCGCCTGGCTTTAGGCAAGAGCTCGTCCGAAGTTCGGGAGGAGATCATGTGTCAGTGCGCGCAGGCTTGAGGCGTAGAAG
>NZ_RZRY01000407.1:0-5738 GCF_003998035.1 Mesorhizobium sp. M2A.F.Ca.ET.039.01.1.1
CCACCGGCGAGGTCCGTCGCCCAGTTGCCCGGGTCCATATAGCCGACCGAAACCATGTAGCCAGGACCCATGAAAGCGAACAGGCGGCGGAACCAGACGCCGGTCCGCGGCACCGCGATCGAGGCGTTCACCTCGCGCAGGCTGGGCTGCTCGTCGTCCGGCCTGTCGAATCGCCATGCGGGTCGGGCTACGGTTACTGCATCGGCATCGGACATGGGATTTCCGCTAGAATTATCGAACGTGCCTCCTATCTATGCCACAGCTCAACATTATGCAATATGCTATATTTCATTGATCATGCTTTCGTGATCGCGGGAGCAAGTTCCAGGGCGGGCGGCGGAAACGCCGGTTGCGCCCGCGCGGGAATGCAAATAAACGGCCGGGCCATCAGGGGTTTCGTGCTATGGATGCGATCCCGATTCAGGAGGAGCGCATATTGGCGCTTAGGAACAAACCAGTTCGACGCGAGGAGCCGCTTCCCGATGCCGAAATCCATTCGGAAGGATTCCGGCAGCAGCGCCAGGCGCGCCGCAGCGCGCTGGTCGAAGACTATGTCGAGCTGATCGCCGATCTGATCGAGGATGGCAACGAGGCGCGGCAGGTGGATATCGCGGCAAGGCTCGGCGTCGCGCAGCCGACGGTTGCCAAGATGCTGACCAGGCTCTGCGCCGACGGGCTGGTCTCGCGAAAGCCCTATCGCGGCGTGTTCCTGACCGAGACCGGCCGCAAGGTCGCGGAGGAAAGCCGCATCCGCCACCAGACGGTGGAAGCCTTCCTGCGCTCGCTGGGCGTCAGCGCTGAGACGGCGCGCATCGACGCCGAAGGCATCGAGCACCATGTCAGCGCCGAAACGCTGGATGCTTTCCGCCGAGCGATGACTCACCGCCAGGCTTAGCTCCCCGGTTCCCATCGCGCGTGTTGACGCGGAACCTACGCACCCCGGCCGCATTACCTCCCACATCGCGCGATTATCGCGCTTAGGGAGGAAGCAATGGGCATCGAACAGGCACCGACCGCCAAGGGAGAGCAGGCAGCCAGGGGATTGCGGCAGGCGGCCGCCGGCGACGAAGGCAAGACCGAGGCAGAGACCGGCCATCCGCTGAAGAAGGGCGCGGCGCGTTTCGAGGAACGGTCGAAAAGCTCGGACGGCAAAAGCGCCGGCGCCAAGCAGAAAAGCTGAGGTTTTCAGCCGGTTTATCGGGAGTGGAAATAACCGGCCGATCGGAGTTTCCTCCGGCCCGCGCATTTTTTGGGCGCGAAAAATTCTGTGACTTGGGCTGGCCGTTGCGATAGTTGTCAGCACGGGGCGGTCGCCGGCCAGCCCCTCCAGGACATTCGCATTGCGAGGAGTTGCCATGCTTTGGAGAGGCCGTCGTCAGAGCGACAACATCGAGGACGAGCGCAGCGACAGCGGCGGTGGCGGCGGATTGGGTGGCGGCGGTCAGTTCCGTGTCCCTATCGGCGGCCGCACCGGGGGTGGCGGCAGCATCCTCCTGGTCATCCTGGTTGTGCTGGCGGGATGGTATTTCGGCTTCGACCCGTCGCAGATCCTGGGTGGCGGCGACGGCGGCTTGCTGCCGGGGGGCGGCGGCCAGATCACCGAGACACAGGACAATGGCAACGCGCCCGCCAATGACGAGATGAAGCAGTTCGTCGCGACCGTGCTTGCCGATACCGAGGACACCTGGACCGGCATTTTCAAATCCCAGGGGTTGACCTACGAGGACCCCAGGCTGGTGCTGTTCAGCGGCCAGGTTCGCTCGGCTTGCGGCTTCGCCTCGGCGGCGGCCGGGCCGTTCTACTGCCCTGGCGATCGCAAGGTCTATCTGGACATGACCTTCTTCCAGCAGCTCGACCAGCAGTTCGGCGCTTCTGGCGAGTTCGCGCGCGCCTATGTGGTGGCGCACGAGATCGGTCATCACGTGCAGAACCTCACCGGCATCATGGGCAAGTTCAACCAGATGCGGCAGGGCATGAGCGAGGCCGACGCCAATCAGTTGTCGGTGCGCATCGAGCTTCAGGCCGATTGCTTCGCCGGTGTCTGGGCGCATTTCACCCAGCAGAAGGGCATTTTGGAGCAGGGCGACATCGAAAGCGCGTTGAACGCGGCCAAGCAGATCGGCGACGACACGCTGCAGAAAAAGATGCAGGGCTATGTCGTGCCGGAAAGCTTCAACCATGGCACTTCGCAGCAGCGGCAGACCTGGCTGGCGCGGGGCTTCAAGAGCGGCAAGCTGTCCGACTGCAACACGATGAGCGGTCCGATCTGAGGCGGCGTTTCCCCCTCTTTTCGAGTGACGATCCGTGATCGGCGCCCGCTGGCAAGTGGTGTCAGCATAAGGCATTTGCGTTCGTTCGCGGATTGTTCCGGCCGCTGACCTCGCCTATAAGGTCCGTCCCGCCCGTGCCCCAGGGCGGATGAGGAGCTTGTCACCATGATCGACCCGAAAACCGCCAAGCGGGGCCTTGCGCTCGTTTTCACGACGCTTTTGCTCGACATCATCGGCTTCGGCATCATCATGCCGGTGCTGCCGGCCTATCTGGAGGAACTGAGCGGCGTCAGCGTCAGCGAGGCCGCCATCGAGGGCGGCTGGCTGTTTTTCGTCTATGCGGCGATGCAGTTCTTCTTCGCGCCGATCATCGGCGGCCTGAGCGACCGTTTCGGGCGACGGCCGGTCCTGCTTGCCTCGGTGCTGACCTTCTCGATCGACAATCTGATCTGCGCCATCGCCTGGTCCTATCCGATGCTGTTCATCGGCCGCGTGCTCGCCGGCATTTCCGGCGCCAGCTACTCGACGACATCGGCCTTCATCGCCGACATCTCGAATGATGAGAACCGGGCTAAGAATTTCGGCCTGCTCGGCATCGCCTTCGGCGTCGGCTTCGTCATCGGCCCGGTGCTGGGCGGGGTGCTCGGCACGTTCGGGCCGCGTGTGCCGTTCTATTTCGCGGCAGCGCTTGCCTTCGTGAATTTCCTGATCGCGATGGTATTTCTGCCCGAGACGCTGGACGAAAAACACCGCCGGCCCTTCGAGTGGAAGCGCGCCAATCCGGTCGGCACGCTGTTGCAGATGCGCAATTATCCGGGCATCGGCTGGATCGGGCTGGTGTTCTTCCTGATGACGCTCGGCCATATGATGTATCCGGCGGTCTGGGCGTTCGTCTCCAACTACCGCTATGGCTGGAACCAGCAGCAGATCGGCTTCTCGCTCGGCGCCTTCGGCCTGTGCGGCGCGATCATCATGGCGACGGTGCTGCCGCGGATCATTCCGAAACTCGGCGAGTGGAAGACGGCGGCGATCGGGCTGACCATCACTGCGCTCGGCGCCTTCGGCTACGCCTTCGCGACGCAAGGCTGGATGGTCTATGCGGTGATCGTGGCCGGCTGCCTGGAGGCGCTGGCCGATCCGCCGCTGAGGAGCCTCGCCGCCGCCAAGGTGCCGCCGTCGGCGCAAGGCGAATTGCAGGGCGCGATGACCTCGATCTTCTCGATCACCTCGATCATCACACCGTTGCTCTACACGGCGATCTTTTCCTGGTTCACGAGCCCGACCGCGCCGGTCGTGTTCGGCGGCGCGCCCTATGTGCTCGGCGCGATTTTCCTGACGCTGGCGGTCATCGTCTTCGTGACGAAAGTGGCCAGGCCGACGCCGAAGGAAGTCGAGCGCATGCACACCCAGGAGGCCGTGACGAACACTGTCTAGGCGGCGTTGAGCTAGGCGCGCTCTGCCAGCGCTTCCTCGCCGCGCCGCTCGCGGATCAGGTTGACGAAGCGGCGGAAGAGGTAATGCGAATCCTGCGGGCCGGGCGAGGCCTCGGGATGATGCTGGACCGAGAAGACCGGCCGGCCCGTCAGCGCGATGCCGCAGTTCGAACCGTCGAAGAGCGAGACATGGGTTTCCTCGACGCCTTCGGGCAGCGAGTCGGCGTCGACGGCGAAACCGTGGTTCATCGAGACGATCTCGACTTTGCCGGTGGTGTGGTCCTTGACCGGATGGTTGGCGCCGTGGTGGCCCTGATGCATCTTCTCGGTCTTGCCGCCGAGCGCCAGCGCCAGCATCTGATGGCCGAGGCAGATGCCGAACACCGGAATGTCGGTCTTCAAGAGGTTCTGGATCACCGGCACGGCATATTCGCCGGTCGCTTCCGGGTCGCCGGGGCCATTGGACAGGAAGATGCCGTCCGGCTGCATTGCGAGGATCTCCTCCGCAACGGTCTTGGCCGGCACGACGGTGACCTTGGCGCCCAGGCCCGCAAGCAGGCGCAGGATGTTGCGCTTGACGCCGTAGTCGATGGCCACGACATGCATCGACGGCGCGTCCTGCTCGCCATAGCCTTCGTTCCACACCCAGGGCGTCTCGCGCCAGACCGAGGACTGGCCCGATGTGACCTCCTTGGCGAGATCGAGGCCGATCAGGCCCGACCAGGCAGCCGCCTGCCGCTTCAGGTCCTCGATGTCGAAAACGCCGTCGGGCGCATGCGCGATAACGGCATTGGGCATGCCCTTCTCGCGGATCAACACGGTCAGCGCGCGGGTGTCGATGCCGGACAGCGCGACGATGCCGCGCCGCTTCAGCCACTGGTCGAGATGGCTGGCCGCGCGATAGTTGGACGGATCGGTGACATTGGCCTTGAAGATGGCGCCGACAGCGCCGGCGCGGGCCGCCGGATGCAAGTCCTCGATGTCCTCGTCATTGGTGCCGACATTGCCGATATGCGGGAAGGTGAAGGTGACGATCTGGCCAGCGTAGGACGGATCGGTGAGGATCTCCTCGTAGCCGGTCAGCGCCGTGTTGAAGCACACCTCGGCGACGGCCGATCCGGTGGCGCCGAGACCGCGGCCCTCGATCACCGTGCCGTCGGCGAGCACCAGAAGGGCGGTCGGCTTTTCGGTGGCCCAGGGGGCGGTGGTCGTGGCCATGGCGGCACTCCTGTCAGGCGCTGCGACTGGTCAACGGGACCACTCGCGCAGCAAAGCGCGCGAAGCAGGATTTCCCAGCCTCCGCGCGTCAACTCATTGTCTCATGCAGGACCGAGTACATAGGCGAAGGCACCCGAACGGTCAATGCGGACACCGCCAGCCAGCTCTGATTTCCATTCGTCCAGCAATATCAGCGGCTTGTCGGAATTTGCGTTGCCCGTTCGGCGAAGCTATTGTCCGCCGAATTCGAAGGAGAACCACAATGCGCGAGAAAATCGCCGATTCCATGAAGAGCGCGATGAAGGCGCAGGACAAGCACCGCCTGCCGACGCTGCGGCTGATCCAGGCCGCCATCCACGACCGCGACATCGCCAATCGCGGCGCCGGCAAGCCGCCGGCTAGCGAGGAGGAGATCCTGCAGATCCTCGCCAAGATGGTGAAGCAGCGCGAGGAATCGGCCAAGGCGTTCGAGGACGGCAAGCGGCCGGAACTGGCGGCGCAGGAGCGCGGCGAGATGGAGATCATCCGCGAATTCCTGCCGACGCAGCTCGACGAGGCGGCGATCACGGCCGCGGCGCGCGAGGTGATCGCGGCGACCGGCGCCGCCAGCCAGAAGGACATGGGCAAGGTAATCGGCGCGCTGAAGCAGAAATATGCCGGCCAGATGGACTTCGCCAAGGCGAGCGCCATCATCAAGGGACTGCTGCAGTAGGGGCGGCTGCCGAGCGTTTCGCCGTTTCAGGGAACCGGCTAACCGCTATCCCCTTGTTTTTTTCGCAATTTCGGACGGAAAACCGTTACACACTTTTCCTGGAAT
>NZ_RZRY01000408.1:0-5729 GCF_003998035.1 Mesorhizobium sp. M2A.F.Ca.ET.039.01.1.1
TTCTGGCCCTCGCTTTTGATGGCGCTGCTGGTGCTGGCGCTGGGCGAGCCGATGCTGGTGCTGTTCGGTCCCGAATTCACCGCCGGCTATCCGCTGCTCTTCCTGCTTGTGCTGGGCGTCGTGGCGCGCGCCGCCGTCGGCCCCTGCGAAAGCCTGCTCACCATGAGCGGCAACCAGAACATCTGCGCCGCCGTCTATGCCATGACGCTCACCCTCAACATCGGCCTCAACGTGCTGCTGATCCCGCTATTCGGCCTCTGGGGCGCGGCGATGGCCACAAGCCTCGCCATGGTGTTCGAGGCCGGCGCGCTCTCCTTCACCGTCTGGCGCAAGCTCGGCATCGTGATGGCGATCTTCGTGCCTGCAAAGAAGGAAATTGCCTGATGGCCGCCGTCCCGTTGCTCGAAGAGACCAGCGGCGGCCCCGCCGGCGCCATGGTCTCCAACCTTGCCGGCCTGGCGCGCGAGGTCGACCCTGCCCATATCGAGCTCTTCGCCAGCAACAGGCCGGAACGCAAGCTCGCCATCTACCCGGCCTCGGCCGGCTTCGACCTTGTCGAGGAACTCGACTATCTCAGCGCCCGCACGGTCGAGCCTAATGTCTTCTTCAACCCGCGCTTCCTGGCCCCGGCGATGCCCCGGCTGGAGGACCGCGAGGTGCGGCTGGCCGTCATCCGCGACGGCGACGAATACCGCGACCGGTTGCGCCTTCTGGTGCCCTTCTCGGTCGAGCGGCCGGCGATGCCGCTCGGCGTCCCGGTGATGCGCACGTGGTCAAGCCCGTTCGGCCCGCTCGGCACGCCGCTGGTCGACCGCGACGATCCGATCGGCGTCATCGAGGATTTCTTCTCGATGCTGTCGCGGCCGCATCTCAAGCTGCCAAAAGTCTTCGTGCTGCCCGACATGCGCCTTGACGGCCCGGTGGCGAGCCTGCTGACCTCCTTCGCCGACAGCCGCGGCCTGACCCTGGTGACCACCGGCAGGGTCGAGCGCCCGGTGCTTGAAAGCGACGCCGACGGCGAGGACTACCTCAAGGCGTCGCTGCGTTCGCATCACTATCGCGAATTTCGCCGGCTGAAGCGGCGCCTTGCCGACCTCGGCAAGCTCGAGCACATCGTGGCGCGCGGGCCGGACGAGATCCGCCATGCCATCGAAAGCTTCCTGACGCTGGAGGCCGCCGGCTGGAAGGGCCGCGAGCGCACCGCCATGGCGATCGACCGCTACCGCGCCGCCTTCGCCCGCGAGGCCGTGCACCGGCTGGCCGAGCAGGACATGTGCCGCATCCATCTCTTGACGCTCGATGGCCGCGCCATCGGCTGCCTGGTTGTCTTCGTCGAGGCCGGCGTCGCCTACACCTGGAAGACGGCCTATGACGAGACGCTCTCCGACTATTCGCCGGGCACGCTGCTGATGATCGAGGTGACCAAGCAGCATCTCGACGATCCCAACATCGTCATGACCGATTCCTGCGCGGTTCCGGACCATCCGGTGATGAGCCGCCTGTGGAGCGAGCGCAAGCCGATGGGCACGCTGGTGGTCGGGCTGACGCCGGACGCCGACCGGCTGGCCCGCCAGGCGGCCTCGCAACTGCACCTCTATCGCGAGACCCGCAACATGGCGCGCCTGCTGCGCAACCGCATGCGGAGCCTGTTGAAAAGGCGCTAGATGGGTGGCGAAACACCGGCTATGGCTTGCGGCGGCCGAGCCCGGCCGGCCTTCACTACAAAGCACTTCCAAATGATCGATACTGTCCTGCGCTTCGCTCGCCTTTGTGCGCCGCTTGTCCCGCTCGCCATGTTTCCGGATCGAGCCTCGGCCGACACCTGCCCGGAGGATTGCTCCGATGCGCCGCCTCCCCCGATCAACATCTACAGCCAGACCACGCTCGGCCATCTGAGCCCCGCCACGGCAGGCGCCCTGCCGCGCGTTTATGTGCCCAACCGCTCTTCCAACAGCGTCTCGGTGATCGACAGCGTAACGCTCAAGGAAGTCGACCGCTTCAAAGTCGGCAGCAAGCCGCAGCACGTCGTGCCGTCCTGGGATTTGAAGACGCTGTGGGTTGCCAACAACGGCACCGGCAAAAACGGCAGCCTGACGCCGATCGACCCGATGACCGCCAAGCCCGGCCAGCAGGTCCCGGTCGACGATCCCTACAACCTCTATTTCATGCCGGACGGCAGCGCGGCCATCGTCGTCGACGAGGCATTGCAGCAGCTCGATTTCCGCGACCCGCACACCATGGCGCTGAAATCGAGCCTGCCGACGCCGACCTGCCTTGGCATCAACCATGCCGATTTCTCGGTCGACGGCTCCTATGCGATCTTCACCTGCGAATATGGCGATGGCGGCCTGGCCAAGATCGACCTGAAGAACCAGAAGGTGCTCGGCCATCTCGACCTGTCCAGGATGGGCATGCCGCAGGACATCCGCCTGTCGCCCGACGGCAAGGTCTTTTACGTCGCCGACATGATGAATGACGGCGTATTCCTGATCGACGGCGACAGTTTCAAGGAAATCGGCTTCATCCCCACCGGCATCGGCACGCACGGCTTCGTCGTCAGCCGCGACGGCAAGCGGCTCTATGTCTCGAACCGCGGCTCGCACAAAATGGAGCAGGGCAAGGCCAAGGGTCCGGGCAGCGTGACGGTGATCGACTTCGCCACCCGCGCCGTGGTCGCGCAATGGCCGATCCCCGGCGGCGGCAGCCCCGACATGGGCAATGTCAGCGCCGACGGCAAGCAGCTATGGCTCTCCGGCCGCTTCGACAGCGACGTGTATATGATCGACACGACGAGCGGCGCCGTGACGAAAATCCGCGTCGGCCTAGAGCCGCATGGGCTCACCGTATGGCCGCAGCCGGGGCGCTACTCGCAAGGGCATACGGGCAATATGCGGTAGGGAGGCTGGACGCCGCCAATAGACTCAACGCAGCCGGCATTGTGTAGTCGACCTGCACGATCCTTTGAACGTCACGCCTGCCATTTTGCAGAGCGTCTGAATGTCGGGAAGCGGGAATTGCAGCTTATGATGTGCGCGCCAAATGCCTGCCACGCTCGCGCCGATCGTTCCAAGCCTGAAACGCATACTTCAAAATATCGACACGGACGGCTCTGACCTCTCCAGCGTATCTATCGCGCAGCCTGCCTGGTTCAGCTCGGATCGTAAATTCCCCTGGCCTTGATGCCGATCAAAGGGGCTCGCGGCCTTCTTCGCTATCAATCCGTGAAGATAGAGAACTCAGCCTCCTCATGTGGCGTGGGCTGGCAAAAAGCATGACCGGGCGGCAGTCCCGGGCCTGACAGAGGCTGCCTGTTCAGCAGGTCACCGACAGGGTGCGTTGCTCTGATCGGTTGGATCGGAAATGGATACGACGGAGGCGCACCAAAGGTGAGCGGAATTTTCGCGACAATTGCGCGGCGCTTCGCCCCGTTTGAGCCGATGGCCGACGCGATGCGCCCTGGCGAGAAGTTTCCCAGTTTTGTCCGGCGCGCCAGCGGCATGCAACAGGTCTATGTCAGCGTGATCGCAATTTCGGTTGCCTTGGCCAACTTTCTACCCATCGACCTGCAGAGACGGGTCGTCGATGTGGCAATTGCCGACAAGGACGTACGGGGGCTGCTGATGCTCGGCGGCCTTTATCTTGGGGCTATACTCCTGCATGCGGGCCTGAAATACGCACTGATCGTCTATCAAGGCTGGGTCGGAGAGAGCGTGGTGAAGACGGCCCGCGACCAACTCGCTCTCGTCGCCACGCAAAGGTCCGCGCGCGAGCACGCAAGGAGTGGTCAGACCGCCGGCATCATCGGCAACGAGATCGACTATGTTGGCGGATTTGTCGGCACCAGCATCTCTGATTGCGTGGTCAACGTCACGCTGATGGTCTCCGTCGCATTTTACATGACCTACATGCAGCCGGTGATCGCTCTGGTCAGCGGCCTGTCACTCCTGCCGCAAATCCTGCTTGCGCTTTATATGCAGAAGGACCTGAACACACTCGTGGAGCGGCAGGTCGCGCTGGTCCGAAAGCTTGGCAACCAAGCAGTCAATTCCTTCGCCAGCCACTCGACGAAGCGCCGAGCCGCCTTTCGCACCATACGCACGATCTTCAGCACCCGCATCGAATTCTATTTGTTGAAATTCGGGCTGAAGACGTTGCTGAATATAGCCAACGCGGCGGGGTCCCTGATGGTCCTGATCGTTGGCGGCTATCTTGTGATCCGCGGGCAGACGACGATCGGCACGGTCGTCGCCTTTATTTCGGGCTTCCAACGCTTGTCGGAACCCACAGGGGAACTTCTCGACTTCTATCGCTCCTATTCGCAAGCGAAAGTGCAATTCCGGATGATCGTCCAGTGGGTTGACGGCGATCATCCCGCGCAAACCGGACATTCCGCGCACAGAATAGATCGATGATCTTGCCAGCCTGTTGCCGGAACCGGTGCTCCGCAAGCGCAAGCCGATGGTTGGTAAACTATTGGCGCCCGTGGGTGACGGTCTTGCTTTTGTTAAGCGCCCTGCGCCGGTCGACCCGACGGTAAAATACGTCAACACCTGCATGAAGGTAGTGGTGCCCCTAGCCGGGATCGAACCAGCACTCCTTGCGGAACTCGATTTTGAGTCGAGCGCGTCTACCAATTCCGCCATAGGGGCTCAGGCCGGGCGGCCTGGATGGGCGCGGACTATACGGGCGGATGGGTGTTCGTCAACTGGCCTGTTGCGGATTTGCCCGCGCAACCGGCGGCATCGCCCACCCTTCGGCCTCGTGGCGACGCAGACATTGTGCGGCGCGGAAAATCTTTCTAGACAGGCGAAGCATTGAGCGCCTCGCATCCGGAAGCTGGATGCGGCGCTTTGGGTCCTTGTCTTCCTGCCTGCCGTTGCCCAAAACCGCCAAGCGTCCCGGGTGACATTGATCAGAGCAATTCCAGGAAAAGCGCGCTGCGGTTTTCCGTCCGGAATTGTGTCGACCGCATTAGGAGAGCCGATGCTTCGCGGACTTTACGACTGGACCCTGTCGCTGGCGGCGCGCAAATCCGCCGAATGGTGGCTGGCCTTCATCGCCTTCGTCGAAAGCTCCGTGTTCTTCATACCGGCCGACGTGCTGTTCCTGCCCATGGCGTTGGCGCGGCCTGATCGCGCCTATCGCTACGCCCTGACCGCCACGGTTGCCTCCGTGCTGGGCGGCATTGCCGGCTGGCTGATCGGCTACTATGCCTACGACACGATAGCGCGGCCGATCCTGGAGCATTTCGGCGGCCTCGACACCTTCGAGAGGTGGCAGTCGTCAGGCACCGGGCTGATGCTCGTGCTGCTCGTCACATCCGGCGCTGCGCACCTGCCGCCGATCAAGGTGGTCACCATTCTGGCCGGCGCGCTTCACGTCAACATTCTTGTCTTCGTCGTCTCGGCCATCGTGGCGCGCGGCGCGCGTTTCCTGCTGCTGGCCTGGCTGTTGCGCCGCTATGGTGAATCGATCCGGGAGTTCATCGAAAAGCGATTGGGATTGATCGTCGGCGCCGGCGCGGCTGCCCTGATTTTGCTCTATATCCTCGTCAGATACGCCCACGGATAGCGACGCAACAAACGGATCCGATTTGATGACAGCGACCATGAATGCCGACACCGGACGCCAGCGCACGCGCGCGGCGCTTTTTCTCGCCGTCGCCATGGCCGCGACCGTCGGCTCGGCGCTGGCTTTCCAATATATCGGCGGCTACAACCCCTGCCCCC
>NZ_RZRY01000409.1:0-5716 GCF_003998035.1 Mesorhizobium sp. M2A.F.Ca.ET.039.01.1.1
AACTGCGAATTCGCTGAGTTCGGGTTCTGCGCCCGAGCCATCGAGCAGGCGCCGCGGCCATGATTGGCATTGGAGAACTCGGCCTTGAGGTCCGGCTTGTCGGACCCGCCCATGCCCGCGCGCGACGGCGCATAGGTCGGCTTCGAGGAGTTGCCGAACTTGACGTCGCCGGTCTGCGCCATGAAGCCGTCGATGACGCGGTGGAACACGACGCCGTCATAGGCGCCCTCACGCGCCAGTTCCTTGATGCGGGCGACGTGGCCGGGGGCCAGTTCGGGATACATTTCGATGACGACCTTGCCCTTGGTCGTTTCCATGATCAGCGCGTTCTCGCGATCCTTGATCTCAGCCATGTCAGAAATCCTTTTTGAAAATTGAGGGGTTTATTTGCCGTCGGCGGCGATGCGAACCTTGATCATGCGGTCGGGGTCGCTGACCGTGCCGTTGTCGGCCTCGTCGCCCTTCTTGATCTTGTCGACGAGGTCCATGCCGCCGACCACCTTGCCGACGATGGTGTACTGGCCGTCGAGGTTCGGCGCCGGCGCGAACATGATGAAGAATTGCGAGTTGGCCGAATTCGGGTCCTGCGATCGCGCCATGCCGACCACGCCGCGCGTGAATTGCTCGCTCTGCGAGAACTCGGCCGGCAGATCGGGAAGATCGGAACCGCCGGTGCCGACGGCTTGCGGGTCGAAACCCTTCTTCATGTTGCCGAATTTGACGTCGCCGGTCTGCGCCATGAAGCCGTCGATGACGCGGTGGAAGGCGACATTGTCATAGGCGCCGTCGCGCACCAGCTTCTTGATCTGCGCGACATGCTTGGGCGCCAGATCGGGGCGCAGCGCAATCGTCACGTCGCCATCCTTGAGCGTGATGATCATAGTGTTTTCCTTGTCGGCGGCGACGGCCGGCCCGGATGCCGAGAAAAGGGATGCTGCGAAAAGGCCGGCTAGCACGACAAGGAACGAAGCGAGCTTCTTCAGCTGCATAGGGATCTCCGGGAAAACCTATTTGGTGAACTTGGCGGTGAGCGCCCCGGCGACAGCCGCCGGCACGAATGGGCGGATGTCGCCGCCCATCGAGGCAATCTGGCGCACGAGTGTGGCGGTAATGGTGCGCACCGAGGGACTCGCCGGCAGAAAAACCGTCTGCAGTTCCGGCGCCATCGTCTCGTTCATGCCGGCCATCTGCATTTCGTAGTCTAGATCGGTGCCGTCGCGCAGGCCGCGGATCATGATCGAAGCGCCCCGCTTGCGGGCAGCGTCGATGACAAGCCCGTCGAAGGCAACGACCTTGATGCGGCCGGCGTCCTTGCCCAATTCGGCCTTGGCAGCGGCTTCGATCAGCTTCACGCGTTCCTCGAAGGAAAACAACGGTTTCTTGCCCGGATGGATGCCGATCGCCGCATAGACGGTGTCGGCCACCGCCAGCGACGCCTTGAGCACGTCAAGATGGCCGTTGGTCAGCGGGTCGAAGGAGCCAGCGTAAAGGGCGGTGCGTTCGGTCATGGCAGGCTTCTAGCGGGCGGGCGTACGGAAGGCAAATCCGATTAATTGCGGTCATCCGTGAACCATTCCGCGGACATGAACGACGGATGAACGCGGCAATCACGAACGTTTCACGCAGCGTTCACTAGGTTGCCGCTTCAAGGGACGAAACAAAATCTCCATCTCATCGTTGTAAGCTCAGGAGAACACGCAAATGCTGATCTACATGCTTGCCACAGCAATGACCATCGTGATGCTCATCGCGACCGCCTTCGGGTTGCATCAGGAAGCAGCGCGGGTGCGCGTCAAGGCCAACACCAAGCGCCTCGATGGTTTCGCCCACCGCAACGTCTACCGTCGCCACTGATCCCCGTCATGATCGAACCGGCCCAACGGGCCGGTTGAGCCGGACGAAATCTATTCGCTCCCGCCCGTATCGTCCGCACCAGCCTCGCTCGAAGCCACGTCTTCCGCTTCTTCGTCCGACTGCGGCTCCGAAATCCGCTCCACCGACACGACCTTCTCGCCTTCGGCCGTATTGAAGATCGTCACGCCCTTGGTGGCGCGACTGGCAAAGCGTATGCCGTTGACCGGCACCCGGATCCCCGTGCCGCCGTCCGAAACCAGCATGATCTGATCGTCATTGCCGACCGGGAAGGTCGCGACCAGGCGGCCGATCTCGGCCGTCTTGGAAACGTCGGTGGCGCGAATGCCCTTGCCGCCGCGCCCCGTCAGGCGGAAGTCGTAGGACGACGAGCGCTTGCCGTAGCCGTATTCGGTCACCGTCAGCACAAGCTGCTCATGCGCCTTGAGGAACTCGTAACGCTCGTCGGAAAGCTCGGCTTCCTCGCCGACCTCCTCATTGGTGAGCGCGATCTCCTCTTCCTCGCCGGCGACAAGCCGGCGCTCGGCCGCCGCGCGCTTCAGATAGGCTGCACGCTCGGCGGGTGACGCATCGACGTGCTCGATGATCGACATCGAGATGATGCGGTCGGTCTCGGCCATGCTTATGCCGCGCACGCCGACGGAATTGCGGCTCTGGAAGACGCGCACGTCGGAGACCGGGAAACGGATGCACTGGCCGGAATTCGCCGTCAAAAGCACGTCGTCATTGTCGGTGCAGGTCTCGACGCCGAGGATCTCGTCGCCCTCTTCCTCCAGCTTCATGGCGATCTTGCCATTGCGGTTGACCTGGACGAAGTCGCTGAGCTTGTTGCGGCGCACGGTGCCGCGCGTGGTAGCGAACATCACGTCGAGATCGCCCCAACTGGTCTCGTCCTCCGGCAGAGGCATGATCGTGGTGATGCGCTCGCCCTGCTCGAGCGGCAGCATGTTGATCAGCGCCTTGCCGCGCGATTGCGGGTTGCCGATCGGCAGCCGCCAGACCTTTTCCTTGTAGACGATGCCGCGCGAGGAGAAGAACAGCACGGGCGTGTGCGTGTTGGCGACGAACAGCCGAGTGACGAAATCCTCTTCCTTGGTCGACATGCCGGAGCGGCCCTTGCCGCCCCGGCGCTGCGCCCGGTAGAGCGACAGCGGCACGCGCTTGATGTAGCCGGAATGGCTGACGGTGACGACCATGTCCTCGCGCTGGATCAGGTCCTCGTCTTCCATGTCCGCGCCGCCGTCGGAGAGCTCGGTGCGGCGCGGCGTGCCGAACTCGTCGCGGACCGCGATCAGCTCGTCCTTGACGATCTGCTGGATGCGCGCGCGAGACGACAAAATGTCAAGGAAATCAATGATCTCGGCGCCGATCTTGTTCAACTCGTCGGCGATCTCGTCGCGGCCGAGCGCGGTCAGGCGCTGCAGGCGCAGGTCGAGGATGGCGCGCGCCTGTTCCTCGGAGAGATTATATGTGCCGTCCTCGTTGATGCGGTGACGCGGGTCGTCGATCAGCTTGATCAGCGGCGCGACGTCGTGCGACGGCCAGCGCCGCTCCATCAACTGCTCGCGCGCCGTCTGCGGATCGGGCGCGGTGCGGATGAGCTTGATCACCTCGTCGATATTGGCGACCGCAATCGCAAGGCCGACAAGGACATGCGCGCGCTCGCGCGCCTTGCGCAGCAGGTATTTGGTGCGGCGGCTGATCACCTCTTCGCGGAAAGCGACGAAGGCTTTCAGCATGTCGATCAGCGTCATCACCTCCGGCTTGCCGCCGTTGAGCGCCACCATGTTGGCGCCGAACGACGTCTGCAGCGGCGTGAAGCGGTAAAGCTGGTTGAGGATAACGTCGGCGACGGCCTCGCGCTTCAGCTCGATGACGACCCGGTAGCCCTGGCGGTCGCTTTCGTCGCGAATGTCGGAAATGCCGTCGATGCGCTTTTCGCGCACCAGTTCCGCCATCTTCTCGATCATCGCCGCCTTGTTCACCTGATAGGGAATCTCGGTGACGACGATGGATTCGCGGTCGTTGCCGCGGGATTCGATATTGACGCGGCCGCGCATGACGATCGAACCGCGCCCGGTGGAATAGGCGCTGTAGATGCCGGAACGGCCAAGCACGATGCCACCAGTCGGGAAGTCCGGGCCGGGCACGATCTCCATCAGCGCCGGCAGGTCGATGGCCGGGTTGTCGATGAGGGCGATGGCGCCGTTGCAGACTTCGCTCAGATTGTGCGGCGGAATGTTGGTGGCCATGCCGACGGCGATACCGCCCGAGCCGTTGACCAGAAGGTTGGGAAAGCGCGCCGGCAGCACCTTCGGCTCTTGTTCGGCGCCGTCATAATTGTCCTGGAAATCGACCGTTTCCTTGTCGATATCCTCCAGGAGTTCATGCGCGACCTTGGTGAGCCGCGACTCGGTGTAGCGCATGGCCGCGGGCGGATCGGCGTCGATGGAGCCGAAGTTGCCCTGCCCGTCGATCAGAGGCACGCGCAGCGACCAGTCCTGCGCCATGCGAACCAGCGCGTCATAGATCGAGGCGTCGCCATGCGGATGGTATTTACCCATCACGTCGCCGACGATGCGCGACGATTTCACATGCTTGCGGTTCCAGTGGTAACCGCCTTCCTGCATGGCGTAGAGGATGCGGCGATGGACGGGCTTCAGGCCGTCGCGCACGTCTGGCAGCGCGCGGCTGACGATCACGCTCATGGCGTAATCGAGATAGGAGCGCTGCATCTCCTCGATGATCGAAATCGGCTCGATGCCGGTGGGGCCGCCGTCCGGCCCGCGCGGTGTCTTCTGGTCGGTCAAATCAGGTCACAATCCAGTCGGGAATCACTACATGCTTATATAGGAAGCCTTGCCGAAACTCCAATGTCGGCCGGACTTTTCCAGAGACAATTTTGATGGTAATTTCAAATGGATACCGCTGATTGCGACGATATGGCCACCGTCGTTTTCGCCGTCATGCGGCAAGGTCGGCGATGGATCGGGCAAAAACCGCAACTGCTGTGAAGCTGGCCTCATGGCTACCCATGCGGGCCCTCAGCGGCTGGAGCGTCAAGGACCTCAACGGCGATCTGGCGGCCGGCATCACGCTGGCCGCGATCGCCATACCCGAGCAGATGGCGACGGCGCGGCTCGGCGGCTTCGCGCCGCAGATCGGCTTTTTCACCTTCGTCGCCGGCTCTGTCGCCTTCGCGCTGCTCGGCGCCAACCGCCAGCTGTCGGCCGGCGCAGATTCGACGATCACGCCCTTGTTCGCCGGCGGTCTGGCGCTGATCGCCACCTCGGGCTCGCCGCATTACCTGGCGCTGGCGGCCATGCTGGCCCTGATGGTGGGGCTGCTGGTGGCGCTCAGCGGCGTCTTCCGTCTCGGCTGGATCGCCGATCTGCTGTCCGTGCCGGTCACGACGGGTTTCCTCGCCGGCATTTCGGTCCATATCATCGTCTCGCAACTGCCTTCCTTGCTCGGCCTGCCGGCCGAAAGAGGCGAGACCTTGCGGCGAGTCGGCGAGATAGCCGCCAATATCCACCTCACCAATCCCTGGAGCCTGGCAATCGGCCTCGGTGTCTTCGCCATCGTCTTCGCCGCCGGACAGGTCAGCGCGCGGATCCCGGCGGCGTTGATCGGCATGGTCCTGGCGACGCTTGGCGTCGTCTCCTTCGATTTGAGGAACCGTGGCGTCGAGGTGCTCGGCGCCTTGCCGAACGGGTTGCCTCCTCTCGGCATGCCGACCGTCCACTTCCACGACGCACAGGCTCTTGTCCCGCTGGCGTTGCTGATCGCCATCGTCGTCATGGTGCAGACAGCGGCCACGAGCCGCTCGTTTGCTTCCCAAAAC
>NZ_RZRY01000040.1:0-20637 GCF_003998035.1 Mesorhizobium sp. M2A.F.Ca.ET.039.01.1.1
ACTGTGCGTCGCCCTGTGCCGTCGACCTGACAGACGATGAGGCCCTGCTCCTCGATATAGTCGAGCAGCCGCCGCGCGCGGCGCAGCGAATGCGAGCCGTAGGCCCGCGCAATCGCCGCGTCGCTCGGGCAAGGCCAGCCTTCCTTGGCGGCGCGGGCGATCATCATGAACACGCCCTGCATGTCCTCGGGCAGCAGCGAGGCGCGCACGGAGACGTCCCGCCAGGCATCGTCCTCGGCCATGTCGGAGCCGACGCCGGCACGCGCCCTGGTCAGCATTCGGCGGAATTCCGGAAGATCGGGCACCACCGAGGCAAGCCCTTCGATGCGGCAGCGGACCACGAACTCCTGATAGAGCACGCCGATGACGCGGAAACCCGCATCAGGCTCGGCCAGAATGGCGCGCAGGATGCGGTCCATGCGCTCGCGCCGTTCGGCCAGGTCCTCGGCGCTGGGCTGCGGCTCGGCCGGCTCAGGGCGTATCTCCAGCGGCGCGGCCTTGGCTGCCATCAGCTGGTCGAGGAGATCCGGCGAAGGCCGGCGCTGCGGCCTGACCGTCTCCGGTGGCGGCGCGGCAAGGATGATCGAGCGCGCATCCTCCAACGCCGCTTCCGGCAGCGGCATCAGCCGCGGCGTGCCGTTGCGCGGGCTGGTCTCGGTCTGGCCGATGCGCACGCCGAGCGGGCGGCGCGACAAAGCGGGCCCAAGCGCCATGAAATGCCCGCGCTCCAGGTCGCGGAAGGCTTCGGCCTGGCGCCGCTCCATGCCGAGCAGGTCGGCCGCGCGCGCCATGTCGATGTCGAGAAAGGTGCGGCCCATCAGGAAGTTGGAGGCTTCCGCCGCGACGTTCTTGGCGAGCTTCGCCAGCCGCTGCGTGGCGATGATGCCGGCCAGCCCGCGCTTGCGGCCGCGGCACATCAGATTGGTCATGGCGCCGAGCGAAAGCTTGCGCGCCTCGTCCGAAACCTCGCCGGCGGCGGCGGGCGCGAAGAGCTGCGCCTCGTCGACGACCACCAGCATCGGGTACCAGTGGTCGCGCGCGACCTCGAACAGCCCGCCGAGGAAAGCCGCTGCGCGCCGCATCTGGTTCTCGGCGTCGAGCCCCTCGAGATTGAGCACCGTCGAGACGCGGTGGATGCGCGCGCGCTCGCCCGCCGCCTGCAGACCGCGCTCGGTATGCTCCTCGGCGTCGATCACCAGATGTCCAAAGCGTTCACCCAGCGACACGAAATCGCCTTCGGGGTCGATGATGGTCTGCTGCACCCAGGGCGCGCTCTGTTCGAGCAGCCGGCGCAGCAGATGCGACTTGCCGGAACCCGAATTGCCCTGCACCAGCAGGCGGGTCGCCAGCAATTCCTCAAGGTCGAGGGCCGCCGGCGCGCCTGCGCTCGTCTGCCCCATCTCGATTGCAACCGTCATATTTCGACTCAGAACGCCTCCATGCGCGCAAGCGGGCTTATCAACCGAAGCTGGGCACGTCGAGCATGGCCGCGCACCGCCGGGCGGTGTTCCACATCTAAGGGCGAGCGTGCTCGTCCCCATGGGCGAGCGTCGGCTCGCCCCATGCGCGAGCGTGAGCTCGTCCCTACACGGCGGATGGCGGCAGGCTGTCGCCATCGGCACTGGTCGGACCACCATTTCGCTGGCGCAATCCAGCCATTGGCGTATCATCTTTCGAGGGAGGGTTCATGGCAGGAGGAGGCCAATGAACGTCGCTGCGGAAGTGCCCGTCATGGATCCGACGGTGCAAGACCTTGTTTCGTCTGCCCTTTCGAAGTTTCGCGCCGGCGACACCGTGTCCACACGCGCCATGCTCGATGCCATACGCCATGCCGATCCATCCTGCGAGGACAGCGATGACCATCTGGTTGAGCTGATCGTGATGGCCGCCGTTGGTAAGACCATGGGTGTCGTGTTCGACCACCGCTCGCCCGATGAGCGGTTGCCGCGGCTGTCATAGGCTCTGAAGCGTTTGCCTGCGTATGTGAGCACCGGAAGCGCGGGAGCCCGCCGTTTGTAGGCCGGCCTCACGGCACGCTTTAGCCCAATGGATGCGGCATGTAACCGACGAAGCCCGCGATCTTCCAGCGGCCGCCGACCTTGCGGCAGAAATAGAGCGTCTGCCATTTCAGCCGGTCGACGCCGCCATCGGCCTTGGCGACGGAACCGTCGAACTTCTTGTGCAGCACCGCGCGATCGCCGTCGACATCTATGTCGCGCATGTTGGTGACACGAAACAGCGCCTCGCGCAGCGGCTCGGCGAATTTTGTCGCCGCAGTTTCCTTGGCCTGGCGCAGCCATTCGTCGCGATAGACCTCCAGCTTCGGGAACTGCAGCCGCCACGCATCGGCATTGGCGAGGAAATGCGCGTGCATGCCGAAGAAGCTCTCAGCGATGAAATCGTCCTCGACCATCGACCAGTCCTGTCCGAGGAAGGCATCGATGTCGCGCCGCACCAGCATTTCCCAAAGCGCGTGGCGGTCGGCATCGCCTTCCGGGAAGGGGTTCTTATCGAAGGTCATGCTGGATCTCCCTCATATCGCGGCCGAAGGCGGCGTCGAGCGCAAGATGCTCAGGCTTCTGTAATAAAGCAACATGGATTTCGAAAAAATGTTGCTTTCCGACATCGCCTCTATGAGGATCGTGCCGACAGGCGTAGACGGCTATGCGACCGGTTACGTTCAAACGCCAAGAGGAGACTCACTTGCCCAAGCAATGCTTTGGAAAATCGCATGTCCCGCTCTCGCCCGCCGTGCGCGCCGGCGATTTCGTCTATGTCTCCGGCCAGGTGCCGGTGGGCAGCGACGGGCTGGTGGTGAAGGGCGGCATCGCCGAGCAGACCGAGCAGGTGCTGCAGAACGTCAAGGCGGCGCTGGCGCTGGCCGGCTGCGGCATGGACGATGTGGTCAAGACCACCGTCTGGCTGGAGGACGCGCGCGATTTCGGCACCTTCAACACCGTCTATGCGAAGCATTTCCCAAACGACCCGCCGGCGCGCACCACGGTCGAGTCGCGCCTGATGATCGACATCAAGATCGAGGTCGAGGCCGTCGCCTACCGGCCGGTCTGATCGCGCTACAAAACCGGAGGTACCGATGCAGTTCGATCTCCTGATCAAGGGCGGGCGCGTGATCGATCCCGCATCGGGCCTGGACGCGCAGCGCGACGTCGCCATTGCCGATGGCCGCGTCGCCGCGATCGAGGCGGCCATCGATGCCGAACATACCGCGCAGGTGGTCGATGCCAGGGACTGCATCGTCACGCCCGGCCTCGTCGACCTGCACAGCCATGTCTATTGGGGCGGCACCTCGCTCGGTGTCGATGCCGACCGGCTGGCCGCCAAGAGCGGCACCACCACCTTCGTCGATGCCGGCAGCGCCGGTGCCGGCAATTTCCTCGGCTTTCGCCGCCATGTCATCGAGCGCTCGAAGGTCCGCATCCTCGCTTACGTCAACATTTCCTTTGCCGGCATATTCGGCTTCGCCAAGACCGTATCGGTCGGCGAATGCAGCGACCTCAGGCTCTGCGAGCCGCGCGAGACGGTGGCCGCGGTGCGCGAGCACACCGATCTCGTCGTCGGCGTGAAAGTCCGCTCCGGCAAGCATGCCGGCGGTACCAGCGGCATCGCCCCGGTCGATCTCGCGCTCGAAGCCGCTGACAAGGTCGGCTTGCCGCTGATGGCGCATATCGACGAACCGCCGCCGGGCCGTTCGGAAGTGCTGCCCAGGCTGCGCCGCGGCGACATCCTCACCCACTGCTTCCGGCCATTCCCCAACGCCCCGGTCTTCGCCTCGGGCACGGTGCGGCCGGACATGCGGCTCGCGCGCGAGCGCGGCGTCATCTTCGACATCGGCCACGGCATGGGCTCCTTCGACTTCGAGGTGGCGAAGGCGATGCTCGCCGAGGGTCTCGCGCCCGACGTCATATCGAGCGACGTTCACCTCTACTGCGTCGACGGCCCGGCCTTCGACATGCTGGTCTGCATGTCGAAGCTCATGGCGCTCGGCATGCCGCTGGTCGAGGTGCTGCGCGCCGCGACGGTGAATCCCGCGCAGGCGATCGCCCGACCCGAGCTCGGTGCGCTGAAGGTCGGCGGCATCGGCGACGTTGCGGTGCTGCGGCTCCAGCCCGGCCGCTTCACCTTCGTCGATGCTGTCGGGGCGTCATTGATCGCGGACCAGCGCCTGGTGTCCAACGGCATTGCCATCGGCGGCAAATGGTGGCCAAACGAAGCGCCCGACCACGACGAGACCGAACGCTTCGAAGCGCATGCGCATCACACGCATGTGGATGTGGCGGCCAGGCATCTTGGCCCCTCAAAATCGTCGTTCTAGGGTCTACGTACCGCCTCGCGTCGCACCGCCCCAGGATAACAAACGCTAGGTTCGCGAATTACTCGGCTCGCCATAAACAGGCGTCGCAATTCCTTCCATCCGCGCCTTCAGCTGCAGCGCCACATATTTCGAATAGAAGCGCGACAGCGCCAGATTGCCACCGTGGAACCACAGCCCCTCCTGCGCCGTCGGCTTCCACATGTTGCGCAACTCGCCCTGCCAGGGACCGGGGTCGCCCTTCACGCCGGAGCCGAGGCCCCAGCACGGACCGACCTTGTCGGCGACCTCGCGTGAGACGACAGCGGCAACCGTCTCGTTCATCGACTGATAACCGGTGCAGCAGACGATCGCATCGACTTCCAATTCGCTGCCGTCCTCGAACAGGATGCCGTTCGGCGTCAGCGACTTGATGCCGACGCCGCTTTTGACTTTGATCTCGCCGTTCAGGATCAGCTCGCAGGCGCCGACATCGATGTAATAGCCCGAGCCGGTGCGATAGGCCTTCATCAAGAGCCCGGTCTCGTCTTCGCCGAAATCGATGGAGAAGCCGCTGTCGCTGAGACGCGTGTAGAAATCCCCGTCTCGCGCCCTGATCACGTCATAGAGCGCGCGCTGGCCCTTGGGCACCAAAGCGAAGGGCGTGGAAGGCACGATCATATCGGCCTTGTCGGTGGTGATGCCGCGCGCCAGCGCCTTCTCGGAAAAGATCTCGAAGCCGACATCCATAAGCGTATCGGATTTCACCACGGTCGTCGGCGAGCGCTGCACCATGGTGACCTTGGCGCCTGCTTCCCACAGGTCGACGCTGACATCGTGGCCGGAGCTTGCAGCACCGATCACCGCGACGCGTTTGCCGCGGAACTTCTCGCCGGTGGAATACTGGCTGGAATGCAAAAGCTCGCCCTTGAAGCTGTCGACGCCCGGCAATTCGATCCGCCGCGGCGGCCCGTAGGCGCCGGTGGCGAAGACGATGTGCTTCGGCTTCAGCGTGACGCGCTGGCCGACGCGGTCGACCACCACGGTCCAGACCTTTTCGGCCTCGTCATAGGCAGCGCTGATGCATTTGGTGGCCACCCAATAGTTCAGCTCCATGACGCGCGTGTACATTTCCAGCCAGTCGCCCATCTTGTCCTTGGGCGTGAAGACCGGCCAGTTTTCCGGGAACGGAATGTAGGGCAGATGGTCATACCAGACCGGGTCGTGCAGCACGAGCGAGCGGTAGCGGTTGCGCCAGGAATCGCCGGCGCGCGCATTCTTCTCGATGATGAGCGTCGGAACGCCGAGCTGCCGCAGCCGGGCGCCGAGCATGATGCCGCCCTGCCCGCCGCCGATCACCAGGCAATAGGGCTGCTCGTGCACGCCGAGATCGCGCGCCTCACGCGCTCTCGCTTCGGCCCAGGTCTCGCGCTTGGGGTCGGCCTTGTGGCGGATGCCGAGCGGCCGCGCCGGGCCCTTTTGCTCCTCGAAACCCTTGAGCTCGCTCATCGCCGTGAACAGCGTACGGCAGCGGCCATCCTTGAGCCGCAGGATCCCCTCGCCCCGCGCCACCCCAGTCTCGAACGTGAACCAAGCCTCGACGATGCCGTCGTCGACGCTCGGCTCGCCGGTCAGGTGCCAATGTGATGGCTGCGCCAGCGACAGCGTGGCCTTCAGCATCTCGCGGATCGCGGCCTGCCCCTCCATGGTCTTTATGTTCCATGTGAAGGTCAAAAGATCGCGCCAGTAGCAATCCTCCGCAAAGAGGTTCGTCGCCGCCTCGATATCGCCCGCCTCCAGCGCCCGGCCGAATGAGCCGAGCCAGGTTGCCGCCTGTTGCGATGGTGCGATGTCGAGCATTTTTCTTCGTTCCCTTTTTCAGTTCGAAATCCGGCGGCGCCTTCCCCTTCTCCCCTTGTGGGAGAAGGTGTCGCCGAAGGCGACGGATGAGGGGGGCTCCAGGGAAAGCCAGCGTCTCACTCCGCTGGAACACCCCTCATCCGTCTCGGCGCTATCGCGCCGATCCACCTTCATCCACAAGGGGAGAAGGATAGTCGCTAATCCCCGAGCGGCTCCATCTCCTTGCCCGTCCGATGGATCTGCGCGTTGTATTTGATCCGGCGCACCGTCTCGCGCGCCGGACCGTCAATCTTGTAGGCTGTCGCCACCGCCAGCAGATCGATGGCCGCCAGGAATGCGTAGCGCGACGCGGTCGGCTTCAGCGTGTCGGGATATTCAGGCACGGCAACCGCCAGCCGTACATCGCAGACGCGGGTCAGCTCGGTGTCCGGCGCCGTCACGCAGATCGCGTTGGCGCGGTAATGCTTGGCGAGCTCTACCGCCTCGATCACCTCGCGTGTGCGCCCTGTGGCCGAGATCGCGATCACCAGATCGCCCGGCTTCAGCGTCGAGGCGGTCATTCGCATCAAATAGGGATCGCTTTGCGCATTGATGGTGATCCCATAGCGGAACAGGCGGTATTGCGTCTCCTGCGCCAGCGCCGACGAGCTGCCGCCGAGGCCGAACACCGTCACCTGCCGCGCCCTGGCGATCAGTTCTGCCGCCTTCTGCAGCTGTCCCGGATCGATCTGCCGCTCCGCCTCCTGCAGCGCGCGTCGCGCCTCGCCGAACACGGCGTTCCAGAACGGCATGCCGCTGTCGCTGTTCGCGGGCTGGGGCTTGGTGGCGAGATAGAGCGCGCCGACGACGAGGCTCTGCGCCAGCTTCAGCTTGAAATCGCGCACGCCCTCGCAGCCGATGGCGCGGCAGAACCGTGTCACCGTCGGCTCGCTGACCCGGGCACGTTGGGCAAGCGCCGAATTGGACGCGTCGACCGCATATTTGACATCGTCGAGCACGACATCGGCGACGCGGCGCTCGGCCGGCCGCAGCTCCGCATAGCTGTCCTTCACCTGCGAGATGATATCGGGAAAGCGCCTGACATGGTCGTGCCGGTCGCCGTCTTCGTCCGCAATTCGCAATGCCTGGCTGTCAGCTTCGGTCATTCGCCAGTCCTCCCCAGCCCGCTTCTGGATCCGTCATCTTCGCGATTATCCGCCCGCTGGCCATAGGCAATCAACCGCGATGAGTATGTAGGAAAGTAACACATACCGCAAGCGGCGATAAATCTGTTTTAAATCAGCACATTAGCTGGTATCTGATTGAACCTGATTGCTTCCGCCGTCTGTCGCCGCTTGACAGTAAAGTAGGATAGTTACAGACTGATTTTGCGGACAGATGGGGCCCTGGGCAACTCATCGCGCAGTCTCCGAGGGGGAGCATGAGTACGGCAAGCGCAAGAACGCCGAAGCTCGGCGTGCAGGCAGCGACCAAGGTCTATCAGACAGGTTCCGGCGATCTTCTGGCGCTGGACCGCTGCAGCCTCGATGTCCAACCCAATGAGATCGTTTCGATCGTCGGCCCTTCCGGCTGCGGCAAGACCACGCTGTTGTGGTCTATGTCGGGCCTGCACCGGCTGACCGGCGGCGCGATCCTGCTCGACGGCAAGGAGGTCACTGGACCGCGCCCCGAGATCGGCATCGTCTTCCAGGAAGCGAACCTCCTGCCCTGGCGCAATCTCGACGCCAACATAAACTTCCCCTTCGAGATCAAGGGCGAGAAGCCCGACCGCGCCTGGATCGCCCATCTCTTGCACCGCGTCGGGCTGGATGGCTCGGCGGCAAATTCCCGCGCGAGCTTTCCGGCGGCATGCAGCAGCGCGCCGCGATCGTGCGCGCGCTGGCGCTGAAGCCTTCCGTGCTTTTGATGGACGAACCCTTCGGCGCTCTCGACAGTTTTACCCGCGAGGAGATGAACCGCCTTGTCGAGGAGATCTGGCTCGACACCAAGACCACCATCGTCTTCATCACCCACAGCATCGAGGAAGCTATCTTCCTCTCCGATCGCGTCGTGGTGCTGACCACGCGGCCCGGCCGCGTCGCCAAGATCTACGACGTGCCGTTCGCGCGCCCGCGTTCGCTGGAGATCATGGCGACGAAGGAGGTCTTCGACCTCACCAACCGCATCAAGATGGACATCGTCGGCGAGCGTAGGCCGCAGGCCCAGGAACAGCCGGAGCACAAGAGCGCTGAAATCGTGAGGATCAGGCCGTGAGCGGAGGCGACGCCATTCCGGAATTCTCGAAGGCCAAATCCGGAGACGGGCAGGACGTCAGCCTGACCAATCTTTCGGCCTTCGCCAGCGGTCCCGGCATCAAGTCCGGAGCCGAGGTGGCGGCGATCCTTGCCGTGGCGGTGGTCATCATCGGCGGCATTGAGCTGGCGCTACGCCTCTTCCACGTGCCGCAATATATCATGCCGCCGCCGAGCTCGATCGTTTACGCGCTGTTCGACGAGTTCCCGCTGATCGCGCCGCATCTCGGCTACACGCTGGTCGAGCTTGTCTCAGGCTTCGCCATCGGCGCCATCGTCGGCCTGGTGATGGCGGCGGTGATCACGCAGTTTCCCTTCGCCGAGAAGATCGTCGCGCCTTACATCCTGATCCTGGTCACCACGCCGATGCTGGCGCTGGTGCCTTTGCTCATCCTGCGCTTCGGCTTCGGCTACACGCCGCGCATCATCGCGGTCGCTCTGGCCGCCGGCCCGATGGTGATGATCAACGCAGCGACCGGCTTCCGCCGTGTCGACAGCGCCAAGATCGCCTTGGCCCGCTCCTATGGCGCAAGCACGCTGCAGATCTTCTGGAAGATCCGCGCGCCGATGGCGCTGCCGATGATCTTGGTCGGGCTGATGATCGGCGCGATCTTCGGCCTGCTCACCGCCGTCGGCGCCGAGATGGTCGGCGGCGGCTTCGGCCTCGGCAACCGGCTGACTTCCTATTCGTCGATGATCCAGATGCCGCAATTCTTCGCCGTGGTGTTGATCCTCTCGACGCTCGGCATCCTGATCTACGTGCTGTTCTTCCTGATCGGCAAGAAGTGGGCGAGCTGGGAGACCTGACCAACAGGCAAAATCACGCCCGGGAGGCGGGCGAAGGCAAGGCAAGCGATCAATAAGGGCAATCAACAAAGGGGAATGCCATGACCAACGACAATCCGATCCATTCCAGCGTCCCGGCCGGCATCAGCCGCCGCTACTTCCTGCAGGTGACGGCGGCCGGCGTCGTGACCGCCACCGCGCTCGGCGCATCCGGCCTGAGGGCCAGGGCGGCGGCCTATGAGAAATTCACCTGGATCTCGCCGCGCGGCACGCTCGAAGTGCTTGACGACTATCCCTACTGGTCGGCGAAGAAGGCCGGCTATTTCGGCGACCTCGCCACCGACATGCAGCCCGGCCCTTCGGATGGCACCGCGACGGTGAAATTCGTCGATGTCGGCCAGGCCGACATGGGCTTCCCCTCGCCCGGCGTCTTCTCCTTCGCCATTCAAAACGGCATGAAGCTGAAGTCCGTCTTCCACATGGGCGCGCGCGATACTTTCAGCCTCGCCTTCCGCAAGGGCCAGGGCACCAACAACCTGAAGGACCTCGAAGGCAAGACCATTCTGCTCGGCTCCGCCGCCTGGCAGGCGATCGTCGATCCGCTGCTGGCGGCCCAGGGCGTCGACATCAAGAAGGTGAAATATGTCGAGGCCGGCTGGCCGACCTGGGGCACCGCGCTGGCCGGCGGCCAGGGCGATGCGGCGCTTTCCTGGGAAGGCTTGCGCGCCGAATGGATCGCCAAGGGACTCGACTTCGAGTACTGGCTCGGCGTCAAGAACTCCAAGCTGCCGGCCAACACCTTCGTCGTACGCGCCGCCGACCTCGAGGATGCCGATAAGAAGGCCTTCCTGGAGAAGTATCTGCGCGGCTGGGCGATGGGCCTCGAGTTCGGCTACCAGAATCCGCGCGCCGCGGTCGAAGCCGTGTTCGAGCAGTTCCCGACCTTGGCCAAGAACCTCGGCCCCGAGCTCGGCACCACTTCGATCCTGCAGCAGATCAACGTCTTCCGCGGCGACATGGACAAGCGCGGCGGCTGGGGCTCGCATGACATGGCGAGCTGGCAGGGCTTCTTCGACGAGATCCTCAAGATCGGCCAGATCAGCGCGCCGGTGAAGGCCGAGGACGTCTGCACCAACGATCTGATCCCGGCCGCCAACGATTTCGACAAGGCCAAGGTCAAGGCCGATGCCGACGGCGTCAAACTGTCGGAAGGCTTTGCCGCGCTCGATGTCGACAAGATCAAGGCGCACCTGTTCGATTCGGCGGTGAAGTAACGCGACTGCCATGACCACCGGGCGGCGCGAGGCGCCGCCCGCAATTCCGTTTAAAGAGCATTGGGGGAGGCTTCGATGGCCGACAAGGTGAAAATACTGGTGGTTGGTCTGGGCAATATGGGCGCTTCGCATGCCAGCGCCTATCACCGCTCCGACGGCTTCGAGATCGTCGGCATCATGAGCCGCACCATCAAGAACAACAAGAAGATCCCGAAAGAACTCGCCGGCTACCCGCTCTATGAGGATTTCGACCTGGCGCTGAAGGAGACGAAGCCGGACGCGGTCTCGATCAACAGCTGGCCGAACACGCACGCCGAATACGCGCTGAAGGCGATCGCCGCCAACTGCCATGTCTTCATGGAAAAGCCCCTGGCCACCAACATCGCGGACGCCGAGAAGGTGGTGGCCGCGGCGCGGGCGAAGAACCGCAAGCTGGTGCTGGGCTATATCCTGCGCGTCCACCCGTCCTGGATCAAATTCATCGAGGTCGGCAAGACGCTCGGCAAGCCGCTGGTGATGCGCCTGAACCTCAACCAGCAGAGCAGCGGCACCGCCTGGCATTGGCACAAGAACCTGATCGACTCGCTGATCCCGATCGTCGACTGCGGCGTCCATTATGTCGACGTCATGTGCCAGCTGACCGGCGCCAAGCCGGTGCGCGTGCACGGCATCGGCGCAAAACTCTGGGCCGAGGCCGACAAGCAGAATTACGGCCATTTGCACGTCACCTTCGATGACGGCTCGGTCGGCTGGTACGAGGCCGGCTGGGGTCCGATGATGAGCGAGACGGCCTATTTCGTGAAGGACGTGGTCGGCCCGAAGGGCGCCGTCTCGATCGTCGCCGGCCAGGGAGGGAGCAGCGCCAAGGATGCCGAGGAGGTGTCCGATTCCGCCGACATCGACCGCCACACCAAGACCGACGCGCTGAAGATCCACTATGCACAGGTCGACGGCGACAAGAATTTTGCCAAGCCCGACGAGATCGTCAGCATGGAGGACGAGCCCGGCCATCAAGAGCTTTGCGACCGCGAGCAGGCCTTCTTCCTGCGCGCCATCCGCGAGGACCTCGATTTGACCGAGCAGATGGATGCCGCGGTCAACAGCCTGCGCATCGTGCTGGCGGCCGAACAGAGCATCGCAGAGAAGCGCACCGTCGAGCTGGCGTGAGGTTACCCGATCAGCGGTAGCGCCAGCCCCCTCATCCGGCCGCTTCGCGGCCACCTTCTCCCCGGCGGGGAGAAGAGATTGGCGCCGGCACCGAAAGCCTCCTCTCCCCGCCGGGGAGAGGTCAGCCGAGCGAAGCGGAGGCTGGGTGAGGGTGAGTCTGGGCCAGTTCGCAACTGACGGCACTTGTAAGTGGGAGGAACACATGGCTGCGGTCTAGGAGAGCCTGCTCGAAACTTACACAGATTCCGACGCGCTGGCGCTCGCCGCCCTGGTGAAGCGCGGCGAGGTCGCCCCCGCTGAGCTCGTTGAAGCGGCGATCACCATGATCGAACGCCTCAACGCATCGCTCAATGCTGTCATCCACCGCCTCTACGACATGGCGCGCGCCCAGGCGGCGACGGTGGACAGGAACGCACCCTTCGCCGGCGTGCCCTATCTGCTCAAGGAGCTCGCCTCGTCCTGGAAAGGCGCGCCTCTTACCAACTCCTGCCGCTACCTGAAGGACTTCGTCGCCGATTCCGACAGCGAAGTGGTGCGCCGCATCAAGGCCGCCGGGCTCGTCCTCGTCGGTAAATCCAACGCGCCGGAAAACGGCTGGTCGATCACCACCGAGCCAAAACTTTACGGCGCGACGAAAAACCCGTGGAAGCAAGGCATCACGCCGGGCGGATCGAGCGGCGGCGCTGCCGCCGCGATCGCTTCGCGCATGGTGCCGATCGCCGAGGCCAGCGACGGCGCAGGCTCGATCCGCGTGCCGGCTTCCTGCTGCGGCATTGTCGGCCTGAAGCCTTCGCGCGGCCGCGTCAGCCTCGCGCCCTACGGCGACTATTGGTATGGCGGCGCCTATTTCCTCTGCTGCTCACGCACCGTGCGCGACACCGCCGCCTATCTCGACGCGGTGGCCGGCGCCCTGCCCGGCGACGCCTACACCCCGCCGGTTCCGGCGGAAAGCTGGCTGAACCTCTCCGCACGGGCGCCGAAGAAGCTGCGCATCGGCTTTACCGTCACGCCGCCGAACGGCGCCGCGATAGATCCTGAAGTCAAGCAGACCGTGCTTTCCACGGTCGCCCTGCTCGAACGCCTCGGCCACGACGTCGAGGAGCATGACATGCCGCTCGACGCCGATGCCGCGTGGAAGACCTACACCGACATGACCAACGTGCAGACGGCCGCCACCTTCGGCTTCCTCGAAACGCTGGTCGGCCGCCCCGTGACACCGAACGATCTCGAGCCGGTGACCTGGGCGGTCATCGAGCGCGGCCGCGCGACCAGCGGCATCAAACATGTTTCCGACGTCGAGCAACTGAGGCTGATCGGCCGCGATATCGTCGGCGACCTAAACCCCTATGACATCTTCATCACCCCGACGCTGACGCAGCTGCCGCGCCCGCTCGGCTACTACGACATGTCGGAGACCGATCTCGACCGCTACAACGCCAAATGGGGCGACGCGGTCTTCAACTTCCCCTTCAACATCTCCGGCCTGCCGGCGATCTCGCTGCCGCTCGGGCAATCGGCGGGCGGCGTGCCGATCGGCGTGCAGCTCGTCGGCCGGTACGGCGACGAGGCGTCAGTGCTGGCGCTGTCCACGCAGATAGAAGGGGAGATGCCGTGGAGGGATCGGCAGCCGGGGATTTAGGCGATCACCTTTGTCGGGCAAGGCTATCAACGACCGTTGGGGTCAGCGCAAACGCTGGTGATGAGCTGAAGGCTCATGAACCTCGTCATTCCAAGGCTCCGCCCGTGGATGACGATGCGATAGGTGTCTCGCCCAGTCGCCAAGGCATGGAACCTGCCAACGCACACTAACCAACCGGACCTTCGGACGGCGTCGGCCAAAATCCCTATAAAATTCCTATATCTTTCCCGCCCGCTCCGTCTCGAACCTTTATGGCGATCGGGTCCATATCTCCTTCGAAGAAACGCTTGATCGCCGTCGCCGCCAAGGTGTCGAGCGTCCGCGTGCAGTTTTGAGCCCGCCACCGCGAGCCCGCAAACACAAAGTGGAACAAGGAAGACCTGCCATGGACCTCATCGTTCTCGGGATCGGGATTTTGTTCTTCGCCCTGTCCTTAGCCTACGTCAAAGCCTGCGACAGAATCTGAGCGGAAGGGCCGGATCATGCTTCTCGATTATTTCCTTGGCGGCGCGGTGACCTTGTTCCTGCTCGCCTACCTTACCTACGCCCTCATCCGCCCCGAGCGTTTCTGAACGTTCCGGCGCCAGGCACGGAAAGCCATCACCATGACAATCTACGGCTGGATACAGATCCTTCTCTATTGCGGCATCCTCGTCGCGCTCGTTAAGCCGGTCGGCTTCTATATGCACCGCGTCTTCAACGGCGACCGCACTGTTCTTTCATCGGTTCTGGTTCCGATTGAACGCGGCCTTTATCGCTTAGCTGGCACCAATGAGCGAGAGGAACAACACTGGGCCGTCTACACGACAGGCATGCTGCTCTTCAATCTCGCCGGCTTCCTCGTTCTTTACGCGTTGCAGCGGCTGCAGGGCGTGCTGCCCTACAACCCCGCAGGCATGACCGCGGTCGACCCGCAGCTCGCCTTCAACACCGCCGCGAGCTTCGTCACCAACACCAACTGGCAGAACTACGGCGGCGAAAGCACGATGTCCTATCTCGTGCAGATGGCGGGCCTCACCGTCCAGAATTTCGTCTCGGCCGCCACCGGCATTGCGATTGCAATCGCATTGATCCGCGGCTTCGCTCGTGCCTCGGGCAAGTCGATCGGCAATTTCTGGGTCGATCTGACCCGCTGCACGCTCTACGTGCTCCTGCCGATGTGTATCGTGCTGACGCTGGTCTATGTCTGGCTCGGCATTCCGCAGACGCTTGGGCCCTATGTTGACGCCACCACGCTGGAAGGCGCCAAGCAGACCATCGCACTCGGACCGGTCGCCTCGCAGGTCGCCATCAAGATGCTCGGAACCAATGGCGGCGGCTTCTTCAACGCCAATGCCGCGCATCCGTTCGAGAATCCGGACGCGATCTCCAACTTGATCCAGATGCTGACCATCTTCGTGCTCGGCGCCGGCCTCACCAACGTCTTCGGCCGCATGGTCGGCAGTGAGCGCCAGGGCTGGGCGATCCTCGCCTCGATGGGCGTGCTGTTCATCGCCGGCGTCGTCGTCTGCTATTGGGCCGAGGCCGCCGGCAACCCGCTGGTCCATGCGCTCGGCATCGACGGCGGCAACATGGAAGGCAAGGAGACCCGCTTCGGCATCGCCCTGTCGGCCTTGTTCGCGGTCATCACCACCTCAGCCTCCTGCGGCGCCGTCAACGCCATGCACGATAGCTTCACCGCGCTCGGCGGCATGATCCCGATCATCAACATGCAGCTCGGCGAAGTCATCGTCGGCGGCGTCGGCGCCGGTTTCTACGGCATCCTGATGTTCGTCGTCATCGCCGTCTTCGTCGCCGGTCTGATGGTCGGCCGTACGCCGGAATATCTCGGCAAGAAGATCGAGGCCAGGGAGGTGAAGATGGCGATGCTCGCCATCCTGTGCCTGCCGCTGGCCATGCTGATCTTCACGGCGATCGCCGTGGTCCTGCCGAGCGCCGTGGCCTCGATGGCCAATGGCGGCCCGCACGGCTTCTCCGAGGTGCTCTATGCCTACACGTCGTCCGCCGCGAACAACGGCTCGGCCTTCGGCGGCCTCACCGGCAACACACCCTGGTTCAACTTCACGGGTGCAATCGGCATGCTGATGGGCCGCTTCCTGGTCATCATCCCGGCTCTGGCCATTGCCGGCTCGCTGGCGGCGAAGAAGACCGTGCCCGCTTCGGCCGGCACCTTCCCGACCGACGGCACGCTGTTCGTCGGCCTGCTGGTCGGCGTCATCATCATCGTCGGCGGCCTCACCTTCTTCCCGTCGCTCGCCGTCGGCCCGATCGTCGAGCATCTGGCGATGATCCATGGACAGACCTTCTGAGATGACCATGCCCGGGTTCAACCACATACGTCGGCACGACGGTCACCAGGCCGGTGACGGAGCGCCCGACAACGGAAGGGACGAGAAGCCTCGTCCTTTCCCGACGCTTTCAACCTTTCTCGGCATGGCGGCCGTGCTGTTCGTGCTGTGGCTGCTGGCCACCGGTCTTCCGCACCTCTTCCCGAAGACCGAACACCCGGCGCCGTCCAACATAACCGATACTGGAGCCCAAAAATGAGCCAGTCCAAATCCGCGAGCATTCTGGATGCCCGCATCCTGGTGCCCGCCATCGGCGGCGCCTTCCGCAAGCTGAACCCGCGCACGCTGGTCCGTAATCCGGTGATGTTCGTCGTCGCCGTCGTCTCGGCTCTCACCACCGTTCTGTTCGTCAAGGATCTCATCGCCGGGGGCGGCGATCTCGGCTTCACCCTGCAGATCATCATCTGGCTGTGGTTCACCGTGCTGTTCGCGAATTTCGCCGAGGCCGTCGCCGAAGGCCGCGGCAAGGCGCAGGCCGACTCGCTGCGCAAGGCGCGCACCGAGATTCAGGCCAAGCTGCTCAGCAACGGCGACCGCGCGAAATTCAAGCTGGTGCCGGGCACCAGCCTGAAGGTCGGCGATGTCGTGCTGGTCGAGGCCGGCGACATCATCCCGTCCGACGGCGAGGTGATCGAAGGCGTGGCCTCCGTCAACGAGGCGGCGATCACCGGCGAATCCGCGCCCGTCATCCGCGAATCCGGCGGCGACCGTTCGGCCGTCACCGGCGGCACCCAGGTGCTGTCCGACTGGATCCGCGTGCGCATCTCCGCCGCCTCCGGCCAGACCTTCCTCGACCGCATGATCTCGCTGGTGGAGGGCGCCGAGCGCCAGAAGACGCCGAACGAGATCGCGCTCAACATCCTGCTCGTCGGCATGACGCTGATCTTCGTGCTGGCGACCGCGACCATCCCGAGCTTCGCCTCCTATTCGGGCGGCTATATCCCGGTGACGATCCTGGTTGCTCTGTTCGTGACGCTGATCCCGACCACGATCGGCGCATTGCTGTCGGCCATCGGCATCGCCGGCATGGACCGGCTGGTGCGCTTCAACGTGCTTGCCATGTCCGGCCGCGCCGTCGAGGCCGCCGGCGACGTCGACACGCTGCTGCTCGACAAGACCGGCACCATCACGCTCGGCAATCGCCAGGCGACCGAGTTCCGTCCGGTCAAGGGCGTCACCGAGCAGGAGCTGGCCGATGCCGCCCAGCTCGCCTCGCTCGCCGACGAGACGCCGGAAGGCCGCTCGATCGTCGTGCTCGCCAAGGAGAAATACGGCATCCGCGCCCGCGACATGGCGACCCTGCACGCAGCCTCGGTGCCCTTCACCGCGCAGACCCGCATGAGCGGCGTCGACATCGACGGCTCGTCGGTGCGCAAGGGTGCCGTCGACGCTGTGCTCAATCACGTCAACCAAGCGACCGCCGCAGCCCACGGCACGCGCCCGACGAGCGACACGATCCGCGATCTCCAGGCCGTTGCCGACGAGATCGCCAAGGCCGGTGGCACCCCACTGGCGGTCGAGCGCGACGGGCGCCTGCTCGGCGTCGTCCACCTCAAGGACATCGTCAAGGGCGGCATATCCGAGCGTTTCGCCGAGTTGCGCAAGATGGGCATCCGCACGGTGATGATCACCGGCGACAACCCGCTGACCGCGGCCGCCATCGCCGCCGAGGCCGGCGTCGACGACTTCCTTGCCCAGGCGACGCCTGAGAACAAGCTGTCGCTGATCCGCGAGGAGCAGGCCAAGGGCAAGCTGGTCGCCATGTGCGGCGACGGCACCAATGACGCTCCGGCGCTCGCCCAAGCCGATGTCGGCGTCGCCATGAACACCGGCACGGTCGCCGCGCGCGAGGCCGGCAACATGGTCGACCTCGACAGCGACCCGACCAAGCTGATCGAGATCGTCGAGATCGGCAAGGCGCTGTTGATGACGCGCGGCTCGCTGACGACCTTCTCGATCGCCAACGACGTGGCCAAGTACTTCGCCATCATCCCGGCGATGTTCGCGGTCTTCTATGTCGCGCCCGGTCAGTCCACCGGTCCGCTGCAGGCGCTCAACATCATGCATCTGGCGACGCCGCAGAGCGCCATCCTGTCGGCCATCATCTTCAATGCGCTGATCATCATCGCGCTGATCCCGCTGTCGCTGAAAGGCGTGAAATATCGTGCCATCGGCGCCGGCTCGCTGCTCACCCGCAACCTGCTCGTCTACGGCCTCGGCGGCATCATCGTGCCTTTCGTCGGCATCAAGGCGATCGACCTGATCGTCACGGCCCTCGGCCTCGCATAAGGATTTATCCCGATGTTCAAGCAACTCAGACCCGCTATCGTCATGATCGTCTTCTTCACGGCGCTGACCGGCCTGATCTATCCGATCGGCATGACCGGCATTGCCCAGGCGCTGTTCCCGAACCAGGCCAATGGCAGCCTGATCGAGAAGGATGAAAAGGTCATCGGCTCCAGCCTGATCGGCCAGGCCTTTGCCGGCGACCGCTATTTCCACGGCCGGCCGTCGGCCGCCGGCGACGGCTACAATGCGACGGCCTCCAGCGGCTCGAACCTCGGCCCGACAAACGCGAAACTGATCGACCGCATCAAGGGTGACGCCGAGAAGCTGAAGGCCGAGAACCCGAACGCGCCGGTGCCGATGGACCTCGTCACGACCTCCGGCAGCGGCCTCGATCCCGACATCAGCCCCGAGGCCGCCTATTTCCAGGTGCCGCGCGTCGCCAAGGCCCGCGGCGTTGACGAGGCCAAGGTCAAGGCGCTCGTCGACGGCCATGTCGAGGCTCGCGAGCTTGGCGTCCTCGGCGAGCCGGTGGTCAATGTGCTGGCGCTGAACCTAGCGCTGGACGAGCTGAAGTGATCCACGCGCCGGGGATCGACACGGTCCCCGGCGCAATCCATGATTGGACTGATGCCCGACGACCGGACCGACTCCGAGAACCGCCCCTCCCCCGACGCGCTGCTGGAGCATGCCGAGCGCGAGGGCCGCGGCCGCCTGCGCATATTCCTTGGCGCGGCACCTGGCGTCGGCAAGACCTACGAGATGCTGATGGCGGGCCGCGCCCGCCGCGCCGACGGCGTCGATGTGGTCATCGGCATCGTCGAGACGCATGGCCGCAAGGAAACCCAGGCGCTGGTCGACGGCTACGAGGTGATCCCGCGCCGACTGGTCGACTATCGCGGCCAGACCTTGGAAGAGATGGACATCGACGCCATCCTGAGGCGCCGCCCCGACCTCGTCCTTGTCGACGAGCTTGCCCACACCAACGCGCCAGGCAGCCGGCATCCTAAGCGCTATCTCGACGTCCAGGAGATCCTGGCGCAAGGCATCGACGTCTACACCACGCTGAATATCCAGCATGTCGAGAGCCTGAACGACGTCGTCGCCCAGATCACCCGCGTCAGGGTGCGCGAGACGGTCCCCGATTCCATCATCGACGAGGCCGACGACATCGAGGTCATCGATCTCACCCCCGACGACCTCATCAAGCGGCTGCACGACGGCAAGGTCTATTTCCCCAACACCGCCCAGCGCGCCATCGAGAATTATTTCTCGCCGGGCAATCTGACGGCGCTGCGCGAGCTGGCGCTGCGCCGCACCGCCCAGCGCGTCGACGAACAGCTGCTCAACCATATGCAGTCGCACGCCATTCCGGGCCCCTGGGCGGCCGGCGAGCGCGTGCTCGTCTGCGTCGACTCGCAGCCTGGCGGCGCGGCCCGCATCCGCTATGCGCGCCGGCTCGCCGACCGGCTGCGCGCGCCCTGGACGGCGCTTCACATCGACACGCCGCGTTTGGCCGGCATGTCCGAGGAAGACAAGGACCGGCTGGCCAGGAACCTGCGCCTTGCCGAGCAGCTGGGCGCCGAGATCACCACCCTCCCCGGCCAGAACGTCGCCCAGGACATCGTGCGCCACGCGACGGCCAACAATTTTACCCATATCGTCATCGGCCGGCCTACCCGTTCGCGCTGGCGCGAGCTGATCGAGGGTTCGCTCACCTATGATCTGATCCGCAATGCCGGCGACATCAGCGTCCATGTCATTTCCGGCGCCGAGCGTGATACCGACACGCCCTCGGCGCGGGTCAAGGCCGCGACCGAGCAGAAGCCTTTCCAGATCTGGCCCTATCTGATCTCGACCGTCTATGTCGCCGGCGCGCTGGCCGTCAGCTCGATCCTCGACCAGTTCCTCGACGTGCGCAATCTCGCCAGCGTCCTGCTGCTGGCGGTGCTGACGTCGGCGGTCACCTTCGGGCTCTGGCCGGCGCTCTACGCCTGTTTCCTCTCCGCGCTTGCCTTCAACTTCTTCTTCCTCGAGCCGCGCTACACGCTGACGATCAGGGACCCGGAAAGCATCGTAGCCTTCGCCGTCTTCCTCGTCGTCGCCGTGATCGCCAGCAATCTGACGGCGCGCGTGCAGCGGCAGGCGGTCGCCGCGCGCTCGCGGGCGCGCGCCACCGAGGACATCTACTCCTTTTCCAAGAAGCTCGCCGGCGCCGGCACGCTCGACGACGTGCTGTGGGCCACGGCCTTCCAGATCGCCTCGATGCTGAAGGTCCGGGTCGTGCTGCTTCTGCCGGAAAACGGCACCATCACCGTCAAGGCCGGCTATCCGCCGGACGATACCCTGGCCGAGGCCGATATCGCGGCCGCGCGCTGGGCCTGGGAGCACAACCGCGCAGCCGGCCGCGGCGCCGACACCTTGCCCGGCGCAAAACGCCTCTATCTCCCCTTGCGGACGGGGCGGACGGCGATCGGGGTGGTCGGCCTCGACAATGACAAGCAGGGACCGCTGCTGACGCCCGAGCAGCAACGCTTGCTCGACGCCTTGGCCGACCAGGCCGCCGTGGCCATCGAGCGGGTCCAGCTGGTCGCCGATGTCGACCGCGCCCGGCTTGCGGCCGAAGCGGACCGGTTGCGCTCGGCGCTGCTCACCTCGATCTCGCACGACCTGAAGA
>NZ_RZRY01000410.1:0-5693 GCF_003998035.1 Mesorhizobium sp. M2A.F.Ca.ET.039.01.1.1
GCGGTGCAGGACCTCGTCAAGGGCGGCATCCTCATCCAGCGCCACGGCTCGGGCACCTTCGTCGCGCCGCGCATGGAGCGCGTCGAGCAGTCGCTGTCCCGGCTCACTTCCTTCACCGAGGACATGGCGCGCCGCGGCATGACGGTGCGTTCGGTCTGGCTCGACCGCGGCCTCTATGCGCCGTCGCCCGACGAGATGATGGTGCTCGGCCTTTCCTCGACCGAGCTGGTGGCCCGCGTCGCGCGCCTGCGCATCGCCGACGACACGCCGCTGGCGATCGAGCGCGCGGCGCTCTCGGCCAGCGTTCTGCCCGATCCCGAAGCGATCGGCTCCTCGCTCTACGCCGCGCTTGGCATGACTGGCAATCGTCCGGTGCGCGCCGTGCAGCGCATCTCGGCCACCAATCTCGGCGATGCCGATGCGCGCCTCCTGGAAGTGCCGCCGAGGGTTGCCGGACTGCAGATCGAGCGCATTTCGTATCTGGCGAGCGGCAAGGTGATCGAGTTCACCCGCTCAGTCTACAGGGGCGACGCCTATGATTTCGTCGCGGAACTCCGGCTGACCGGGCCGGGAGAGGAGATCCGGCCATGAGCGCCACCACCACCCATATGCGGCGCGAGATCGACGAGATCCCTGAAGCCGCCGCCCGCCTTCTCGACGGCTCGGCTTCGGCTTTGGCCGAGGCCGGTCGCGGCCTGCGCGAGCGTGACCCGCAATTCGTCGTCACCGTGGCGCGCGGCTCGTCCGACCATGCCGCGACCTTCATGAAATATGCCGTCGAGCTGACGGCCGGCCTTGCGGTCGCTTCCGTCGGGCCGTCGATCGCTTCGATCTACGGCGCCAAGTTGAGACTCCGTGGTTCCGCCTGCCTGGCGGTCTCGCAGTCGGGCAAGAGCCCGGACATCGTCGCCATGGCCGAAACGGCGCGGGCCGGCGGCGCGCTCACCGTCGCCATCACCAACACGGCCGACTCGCCGCTCGCGCGGGCTTCCGATTACGCCATCGATATCCTCGCCGGGCCGGAGCGCTCCGTCGCGGCCACCAAGACCTTCGTCAATTCGGCCGTCGCCGGCCTCGCGCTGATGGCGCACGCCACCGACGACCAGGCACTGCTCAAGGCGCTCGCCGGCCTGCCGGCCCATTTCGAGAAGGCGATCGCCTGCGACTGGATGGCGCTCGCCGGCGCCTTGGAGGATCCGCAGTCGCTCTTCATCCTCGGCCGTGGCCCCTCCTTCGCCATCGCCAGCGAGGCGGCGCTGAAATTCAAGGAAACCTGCGCCATGCATGCCGAGGCCTACAGCGCGGCGGAAGTCATGCATGGGCCGCTGGCACTGGTCGGACCGGGGTTCCCGGTGCTGGCGCTTGCCGCGCGAGACGCGTCGGAACCCTCGGTCGCCGAGGCGGCTGATGGTCTGACGGCCAAGGGCGCCGCCGCCTTCATCACCTCCGACAAGGCCAAGGCCGCGAGGCTTCTTCCCCATGTCGCTACCGGCCATCCGCTTACCGATCCGCTGCCGCTGATCGTGTCCTTCTATGGCTTCGTCGAGGCCTTCGCGCGTCATCGCGGCCTCGACCCGGATACGCCGCGCAATCTGCGCAAGGTGACGGAAACCGTATGAGCAACCGTTTCGCGCTCACCGGCGCCCGCATCTTCGACGGCGCCGACTGGCATGACAACGCCGCCCTTGTCGTCAAGGGCGACCTGGTCGAGGCCATCCTGCCCGCCGGCGCCATTCCGTCCGGCGTTCCGGTGGTCGAGACCGGCGGCGGCCTGCTGGTGCCCGGTTTCGTCGACATCCAGGTCAATGGCGGCGGCGGCGTCATGCTCAACGACCATCCCGACGTCGCCTCGATAGAGACGATCTGCCGGGCGCATGCGCCTTTCGGCACCACGGCGCTGCTGGTGACGCTGATCACCGACACGCCGGCGATTACCGCCGCCGCCATCGCTGCGGGCGGCGAGGCGGCCCGGGAAAAGGTGCCGGGCTTCCTCGGCCTGCATCTGGAAGGGCCGCATCTTTCCCTGGCCCGCAAGGGCGCGCATGATCCGGCGCTGATCCGGCCGATGACCGACGCCGACCAGGCCGCGCTCATCGCCGCGCGCCAGGACCTGCCGGTGCTGCTCACCACGATCGCGCCGGAATCGGTCGAACCGGTCCGTGTCACCGCGCTGGCCAAGGCCGGCGTTATCGTGAGCCTCGGCCATAGCGATACAAATTACGCGACGGCCAGCGCCTACGCCGCCGCCGGCGCCACGGTGGTGACGCATCTCTTCAACGCCATGAGCCAGATCGGCAACCGCGAGCCGGGCCTGGCGGGCGCTGCGATCGATAGCGGTGGTCTGTATGCCGGCATCATCGCCGACGGCATCCATGTCAATCCGGCGACGATGATCCTCGCGCTGCGCGGCAAGCAGGGGCCAGGCAAGATCGTGCTGGTCACCGACGCCATGGCGACGATCGGCACCGACATGACGTCGTTCACGCTGAACGGCCGCACCATCTACCGCAAGGACGGGAGCCTCAGGCTCGCCGACGGCACGCTGGCCGGCGCCGACCTGGACATGATCTCCGCCATCCGCTTCGTCCATCGCGTCATCGGGCTCGATCTCGACGAGGCCTTGCGCATGGCCTCGCTCTATCCCGCCGAGGCAATCGGCCAGCCGCACCGGCTCGGGCGGTTCGCCAACGGGACAGCTGCCGACATTGTTGGGCTGTCGGAGGATCTGGATGTCAAGAATGTCTGGATCGGTGGCGAGAAGGTTTTTGGAGCGTAGGCCTCTCGATCCCATCGTCAGTCGGGAAACCCACGCAAACGTTCGCGATTGTGCGAAGCCTTTAGCGCGTCGCCATCCTCGGGCTTGACCCGAGGATCCATTCCGTGACCTGTGATGTAGAGTGCAACGGTGCAGAATTCTGCCATGTTAGCAGCGCGGTAGCGTTACGGAATGGATCCTAGGGTCTGCGCGCGTCGCTTTGCTCCTTGCTCCTAGGATGACGACCCCGATGGGCGCCTCGGCCAATCTCCGAGGCCCGCCGCTCGATAGTAATTAGCCGGCTCAACGCGCTACGTAGATATCCTTATACGCCTCGCGCAGCACGTTCTTCTGCACCTTGCCCATCGTGTTGCGCGGCAGTTCGTCGACGAAGATCACCTGCTTCGGATGCTTGTATTTCGCCAGCCGGCTAGCAATAGCGCCGGCAATGTCTGAGGCGTCAATCACCGATCCCAGCTTGCGCACCACGACAGCGGTGACGCCCTCGCCGAAATCAGGATGGGCGACGCCGATCACCGCGCTTTCGCTGACGCCGTCGAGCGCGTCGATCTCGCTCTCGATCTCCTTCGGATAGACATTGTAGCCGCCGGAGATGATCAGGTCCTTGCCGCGTCCGACGATGTGGACATAGCCGTCGGCGTCGATCAGGCCGAGGTCGCCGGTGATGAAGAAGCCGTCGTCGCGGAACTCGGCCTTGGTCTTCTCGGGCATGCGCCAATAGCCGGCAAAGACGTTCGGCCCCTTGACCTCGATCATGCCGATCTCGCCCTGGGCGAGCGGCCTGGCCGTCTCGGGATCGGCGATGCGCAGCGAGACGCCGGGCAAGGGGAAGCCGACCGTTCCGGCGCGCCGCTCGCCGTCATAGGGATTGGACGTGTTCATGTTGGTCTCGGTCATGCCGTAGCGCTCGAGGATGGCGTGGCCGGTGCGCTCGCGCCAGGCCTTGTGCGTCTCGGCGAGCAGCGGCGCCGAGCCGGAGATGAACACCCGGATTGTCTTCGCAGCCTCGCGCGTCAGCCCCTCCTGCTGCAGCAGCCGCACATAGAAGGTCGGCACGCCCATCAAGGCCGTCGCGCGCGGCATCAGCGACAGGATGCGCGCCGGGTCGAATTTCTGCTCGAACAACATTGTCGCGCCGGCCATCAGGATAACGTTGGTGGCGACGAACAGGCCGTGCGTGTGGAAGATTGGCAGCGCGTGGATCAGCACGTCGTCGGCGCCGAAGCGCCACTGCTCGACCAACACGCGGGCGTTGGAGGCAAGGTTCTCGTGGCTAAGCATCGCGCCCTTGGAGCGGCCGGTGGTGCCCGACGTGTAGAGGATGGCGGCAAGATCGTCCGGCCCGCGCGCGAGGTCGCTGAACTGCGTCGCCTGCCGCGAAGCCTGGCTGGCCAGCGTTCCCTGTCCCTCACGGCCGAGCGTGAGCATCGTGGCGCCGATCGACGCGGCAAGCGGCTCGACGCCGGCAAGACGGTCCGGATCGCACACGATCAGCTTCGGCTCGGCGTCGCGGAAGAAATAGTCGAGTTCGGGCAGCGTGTAGGCCGTGTTGAGCGGCAGGAAGACCGCGCCGGCACGCAACGAGGCGAGATAGAGCAGCGCCGCCTCCGGGCTCTTCTCGACCTGGACCGCGACGCGGTCGCCCGGCTCGACGCCGGCCTGCACCAGCGCATGCGCCAGTTGCGCCGACTTCGCCAGCATGTCGCCATAGCTGATCGAACGGCCGTCATCCGTCTCCATCAGCAGTCGGTCGGGAGCCGGCATGCGGGAACGGAACGCGTCGAACAGATGATTGGTCATGCAGGGTTCCTCAGGCGCGGACGCCGAATGGCACATGCGTCGCGCTCGCCTGAGCGAATAGCAGATTTGGCCGCCGGAGCAAAAAGACCGTGGGCGGGTTTCCGTCGCTATCTGCGGCGCGCCTTGGCAATACCGGCCCTCGGATCATAGCCCTGGGCGAAGCGTTCCATGCACATCGCGGCGGTGAGGCGGTAGTGGTTGAGAAGCGCCTCGACGGCGCCGTCGGCGTCGCCATCCAGCGTGCGCTCGGCGATGATGCGGTGCTCGCCGAGATCGTCGCGGCCCATGCCCGGCCCGTTTTGCGAGATCAGCCGGTAACGCGAAGCCTGGTCGGAAAGCTGTTCGCAGAAGCCGATCAGCCAGTGCGAGCGGCAAGCCGCGATCAGCGCCCGATGAAAGGCGCGGTGCAGCTTCTCCCATTCCGGATCGTTGGTCGAGGGATCCTCCGGCAGGCGACACTCGGCGCGGGCCAGGCGGTGGAGGGCCAGCACCAGCTGTTCTTCCCATTCGGCCGTGCGGTGCGCAATGGATTCGCGCAGTGCCCGTTCCTCCATCCAGCAGCGCGTCCGCGTCAATTCCTCCAGTTCCGCGGCGCCGACCGGCATGAGGAAGAAGCCGCGCTGGTCATGCCGCCCGAGCAGGCCCTCGGCGGCAAGGCGGTTGAGGGCCTCGCGCACCGGTGAGGCGCCCGCCCCGTAGCGCGAAACCACCCATTCGACACGCAGCTTGCTCTCGGCCTCCAGCGCGCCGCGCAAAAGATCGTCGCGGAGCTTTTGGTATACTGAACTGGCCAGCGTGCTCTTGGCGCCCTTGCCGTCGCCCGCATCGGCAGTTCCGTGTGTCAAATGAACTCCTAATGCTTGCCCAGTTTTGTCAGGGTCCCTCGGTCAAGCAATTTCCCGTACATGTATCATACAGCCGGGCAAGGTGGGCTCAAGCGGTAGATGATATTCGACTTTAAGACAAGGCGGCTGGTCTATTGAATGTGTGAAGTAGAATCTCGACAAAGAAACCGCTATTCCTGCACGGCGTTATATATACTGAACAGTCGTTCAATGAGCGCTTCGGCTTTGGAACTCGGGCGAGAGGCGGGCCGGTTGTATATTAACTGGCAGCC
>NZ_RZRY01000411.1:0-5691 GCF_003998035.1 Mesorhizobium sp. M2A.F.Ca.ET.039.01.1.1
CCATTATGCTGCCGGTTCTGGTCGGCTTTGCATTGCTGGCGATCGACATGAGCCGCGCCAACGGGCTGCACAGCGATCTGCAGAAGGGCGTCGACGCGCTGGCGCTTGCCGGCGCGGCGGAGCTCGATGGCAGGTCGGACAGCATTACCCGCGCCAACAGAGCGATCGATAACCTCATCGCCAATCACACACTTTTTTCGACGGCTGGCGACCATCAAATAGCCCGTGCCGATATTGATGTGACCTTTCTGACCGGAATACCAGCCAGCGACAGCACGAGACTCGGCGCAAATGGTGTTGATGCAGACGGCGTCAACTGGGCAAGTACTGATCCCACGGCGGTCAGCCTTGTTGTTGTAACCCTTAATTCTGGAGGCGCCGGGGACTTCGAGACCATTTTCCCCGCCAGCTTCAATGGCGGCAGCAACACGATGGGTATCCAGCCCCAGGCGGTCGCCGGCTTCAAGCAATCGATCTGCGAAACCGTGCCGCTTTTCATGTGCAACCCGTTCGAAACGGCCACGCCGGGCACCAGCAAGACAATTCAGCAGGCCTTTGCTTCTGGCGATACGTATGGCCGCGAATTCCGCATTCTGAAGGTGGATTCGAACCCGGGACCGGGCAATTTTGGCTTGATCGACAACAACCTGTCGTCATTGCGGGATGCCATCGCCATGGGCACCGCCGGCACCTGCTATAGCCGGGATGCTCTGACTACGAAGACCGGTGTCACCCTCGGGCAGGTGAACACCGGGCTGAACACTCGTTTCGACCTCTACAGCGGTTCGCTCGCCAAGAACAACAAGGACTGGAACTACCGGCCCGCGAGTAATGTCCGCAAAGGCCAGAAGACCGGCTGCAGCAAGTATGATCCAGTGACCGATGGCACCGCGCTGCCTCTTCCTCCGGGAACGAATTACGACGATTCCAAGGGCATGTCGGACAAGATCACAGCCCAAAGCTTCTGGAGCACCTACTGGTCGGTCAACCACGGAACGACTTACCCGAATGTGCCCAGCGCCACCAATCCGACCGGTTCCAAGACCGCTCCGGCATCTCGATTTGACGTCTACAAATACGAGATCGCCAACAACCTTGTCGGCGACAAGTCGATGGCGCCCACGAAGGAAACCGGCAACCCATCCTGCTTCAAGGGAACCGCGCCCACTCCTGATCCCGACCGCCGTTTGCTCAACATGGCAATCGTCAACTGCATAGCCAACCAAGCCAAGATCAACGGCCATATCCAGCTAAAGCCGGACGGCTACGTCAGTGTGTTCGTCAACACACCGGTTCAGAAATCGGACAACACCAAGGACCCCGAAGATCCATCGGCGGGCGAGAAGCCTATCAGCATCGAGATCGTCGACGTTGATGGTGCCTTTGCGAATAACACCTTGGTCGACAAGGCCTTCCGCAACGAAGCGCAGCTCTATCGGTAGCACCATGCTGGCCAAACTCAACCACCTCATCAAGCGCTTCAGGAGCGAGGACGATGGCGCAGTCCTGGTGGAGATGGCGATCGTTACGCCATTCGTGGTGCTGCTGTCGGCCGGCGTGTACGAATTCTCGAACATGCTGAACACACGGATGCTCCTCGACGCCGGTGTTCGGGATGCTGCCCGCTACATGGCGCGCTGCAGCAGTGATTGGGACACTTGCTCGGGTTATGCGAAAAACCTTGCGGTGAACGGAGCCATAACCGGCGGCAGCGCAAGGGTCACAGGATGGACCACGGGCGAGGTCACAATCAGCAAGTCATTGTCCACTCCGGCGATCGAGGCCGGGACCGGAACCGAACTCTATCTCAGTCCGACGAGCAACGTCGATGTGGTGCAGGTCAGCACATCGTATCCATATCCGGATCTGGGATTCTGGTCCTATCTTGGATTTGGTGACGTGACCCTGTCGGTCTTCCATCAAGAGCGCGTCTTCGGATGGTAAGGCTGCCACGCAGATTTTGGGCAAGCGAGTCCGGCGCAGCGATGGTCGAGGCGGCCATCGCCATGCCGCTGCTGCTGACCCTTCTGCTCGGCTTCGTCGATTTCGGCTATGCCTTTTATCAATGGAACGCCGCCGACAAGGCAGTGCAGGCAGGAGCGAGGCTGGCGCAAATCTCCAGTCCGGTCGCCAGTGGGCTTTCCCTCGAGGCAAAAACGCCAAGCGACTCGCTGGACGTGGGCAAGGCGGTTCCGGCCAACACATATAATTACATCTGCACGGCCAATGCCGCGGGAACCGCCTCATGCACCTGCGGCACCGGCGCAACATGCCAGAATCTCACAGCGAGCCAAGCTGTTTTTGACTTCATTTACACGGGCAGCGGCACCCGGTCGGGAATGCACACCTTCCTGCCCACGCTGACGAAGTCCCAGGTTCGGATACAATATCAGGCGTCCGGCCTGGGCTATTGGACACGTCCCAACGGGCCGGTACCGACCATCACGGTCAGCATCGTAAATCATCAATTCCAGTTCTTCTTCCTGGGCGGATTGCTCGGGTTCGACAACATCACCATGCCCTCCATGCTGAGCACGGTCACGGGCGAGGATCTAAAGAGCACCTACCCATGAACGCTATCGACACCAGAGTTCTCCCGACCAAGCGCAAGCAGGTGGCGCTGTTTTCCGCCGATGCGAATTTCAAGCGCGACGTCACCACGCGGCTCGACGCGCTGGCGATCTATGACGTCAAGGTCTCGGACGCGGCGGAGTTCCTTAAGGGGCCGCCTGTCGACAGCCGTCCAGGCATCATCATCCTCGATCTCGGCAATGGCGCGCTGCTCGGCAATCCGGCGATCGTCGAGGCGCGCGCGGCCTGGGCGTCGGTGCCGCTGATCGCGATATCGGACGAACTCACCTCCGAGCAGACGCGCGTGCTGGTGCGCATGAACGCGTCCGACTGGCTGCACAAGCCGCTCGACGCCAAGGAGCTGCTCAACGCCGTCACCTTCCACGACACCGGCAACCAGGGCACCAAGAGCCGCATCATCACCTTCATTGCCGCGAGCGGCGGCGCCGGCGCCACCACGCTGGCGATCTCGGCGGCGGAGCACTTGGCCTCGAAGTCGGCCGAGCGGGCGGCCGCGACCTGCCTCGTCGACCTCGACTTCCAGAGCGCCAATTGCGGCGCCTATCTCAACCAGTTCAACCAGTTCGACCTCTCCGGCATCATCGGCCAGCCGGACCGGCTCGATGTCGAGCTCATGGACGTCATCAAACTGTCCCGGCCTTCGGGCCTCACGCTCTATTCCTTCGAGCGGCCACAGCTGCCGTTCGAGCCGCACGGTTCCGATTTCGTCTTCCGGCTGCTCGACCTCGTCGCCTACCGCTTCGACGACATCGTCATCGACCTGCCCAACATCGAGACGCCGTGGCACGATTCCGTGCTGCGCACGAGCGACGAGATCTTCATCGTCTTCGAGCTCAACGTCGCTTCGCTGAGGCAAGGCAAGCGGCTCTACAAGAAGATTCGCGAATTGCGCGGCAACAAGGTCAGCATCACGCTGGTCGCCAACAAGCACAAGCGCAAATGGTTCGGCAACCACTTCTCGCGCAGCGAGCTGGAGAAGATCTTCAAGGCGCCGCATATCAAGTCGCTGGCGCTGGACAATGCGCTCCTGGCCGACGCGCTGAACCGCGCCATCCTGCCCTCCGAGGTGGATGGACGCGCGCGCTTCAACAAGGACTTGAAACGCATGTTCAAGGAGCGGCTGGACAATGCTCAGCGCTAGGCGCTTCGCTGCGATACACTTGGCCAGCGCGTGCCTCGCCGGGCTGACGCTGTTGTCGGCCTGCGGTCTGGCGCAAGCCGGATCGGGCCTGCCGCCGCTGCCCGCCATGGGCCCAAGCCTGCGCAAGGCGGTCGCCTTTGAAACCAGCGAGCAGCCGGGCACCATCATCATCCGCAAGAACGAAAAGGCGCTCTATTTGGTGACCGGCCAGGGCCAGGCGCTGCGCTACCAGATCAGCGTCGGCCGCGACGGCTTCGGCTGGACCGGAACGGTCAAAATCGCCTCCAAGACCGAATGGCCGGAATGGCGCCCGCCCAAGGAAATGCGCGCGCGCCAGCCGGAACTGCCGGCGATGGTGCCGGCCGGTCCCTACAATCCGCTCGGCGCCAGGGCGCTTTATCTTTCGCGCGACGGGCGCGACACGCTCTATCGCATCCATGGCACCAACGATCCCAAGGGCGTCGGTTTCGACGGCACGTCCGGATGCTTCCGGCTCACGAACACCGATGTGATCGATCTCTTCAAACGCGTCGCGGTGGGCGCAAAGGTGGTGGTTGAATGACGATGATCAGCGAGCCGGACGTTCCGGCAATCGAACTCGGTCACCGGGAAGCGGTTCCGGAAAAGCCCAGCCGGGCCAGGATGATCGGCGTCATCGCCGTCGGCGCTTTGCTTGTCACCGCCATCAACGTGACGGCCGCGGTCTATCTCTATCGCGGCGTCAACGACCTCAAGGCGATCGAGGCGCGGCTGGATCAGCTCGGCCAGTTCGAGCAGCGCATCGGCGCCCGCATCGACACCGTCAACAACGGTTTCCAGAGCCGGTTCGAGACGCTGGACCGCCAGTTGCAGGCGAATTTCGGCCAGATCAACGGCAATGTCGCCAGGCTGGAGCAAGGCCAGCCCGTCGGGGCCAGCGAACCGGCGCCCGGCGCTCCGGAGCCGAGCATGCTCGGCAACACAACGGTGGCGGATGCGTCCGCGGTCGATGAAAGCTCCGGCGACGGGCAGCCCTCGTTCAAGCGCAAGGTCGCGCCCCCGGGTCCCAACCCGTCCTACCAGCGCATCCAGCAGCCCGACGGCAAGGTCTATTACAAGAAGATCAACTGAGCCCGCGGGCCGCCTGAGCCGGCCGCTTACAGATCGCGCTGCAGCGCAAGCATGCGGACCGAACGTGCCTCGGCGCGCAGTTTCGCCTCGCGCAGGAATGCCACGTGGCAATAGGCGCACGCCGCGAGACCGAGGCACAGCACCAGGCAGTTCTGCAAGCTTAGGTCGACCATAACCGAGAACTGGAGGCCATGGGGTGTAACGAACGCGGCAACGGTGCTCGCCGTTTCCGCGTGACTGCTCTGCGCCATCATGAGCCCGGCGAAGATCAGCGCGGCATGATTGGCGAGGAAGAAGCCGGCCGACCTCTTTGCCTGGCAAATCATCCAGCAAGCGCCTGCCGCAAAGACAATGATAGCGGCGTCGACGGCCATCGACCCGCCGAGATAGACATGCGCCTGCTGCCAGAACATGGTCGAGAACGGCCGCAGCTCGAGCCAGGCGTGCCACACAGCGGGGCTCGCCGGATAAATGCCGAGAAGCAGCGCCGCCATCCGCTCCGCCGCTAGCAGAAACAGCATCAGGGCCGGAAAGGCAAAAAGCAGTATCGGCTTGCGCATCATGTCATCCCCTCGACATCCGATGGCCGATTCTAGGCCGCATTGGTTGCGCGAGACTTAACGCAACGCCTTGCTTTTCAAGGAATGTCGCTCATGTCTAATGTGCGAAGGGCTCAATGGTCGGGGTGGCGCCGTGTCGACAGGAGCTAACGGGTTGAGCTCGAGCAGCATCAGCGGCCGTCGGCACGATCCCAGGGAGGCCCGCGCGTGAGTCAGGCGAAACCGCCCAGCCGCCCGCTGCTGGCGCCGATGCTCGGTGGTCTCGGGCTGCTCGCCGGCATACTGCTG